>NZ_JBEFRW010000018.1:0-91925 GCF_053483195.1 Mycolicibacterium sp. XJ2546
AGCCCTGTGCCCCCCAATTCAATTGGGGGGCACAGGCATTTGTATATCTCGAGCCGAAAAAGCAGCAGACGCATATTGGGCTTCGAACCAATCAACCGCTGTCCGGGCCCCTACGCTGACCGTATGACGGCAACCGGCGGGCATAGTCCAGCGACGCCCCCCCGCGGAACGACGCTTCCACCTGAAGGCCGGCGTCGTCGTGGGCCGCGTCGACGACGACGTCATGCGGGCGCTGGGCATTCCCTACGCACAGTCAGCGAGGTTCGCTGAGCAATGATCAGAACCTGTGGATGAGCCTCGGCGAGGCGGCGTGAAAGTGGGCGCACCTTCCCGAGGATGATCTGAAAGTCGAAGTGGTTCTGATCAAGACCGGCGTTGGCGCGCTGGTTGGGAAGGTACGCCCATGCTCACGGTAGTTCACGATGCCCAGGAGGCCAACGACAACACCGGCGGTCGGTCGTTGTTGGATGAGATCGTCCGCGACGGTGCCCGGCAGATGTTGGCTGCGGCGTTGCAGGCCGAGGTCGCCGCGTATGTGGCGCAGTTCGCCGACCAGCTCGATGAGGACGGCCATCGACTGGTGGTCCGCAACGGCTATCACCAGGCCCGTGAGGTGCTGACGGCCGCCGGTGCGGTCGAGGTGAAAGCGCCGCGGGTCAACGACCGCCGTGTCGATCCCGACACTGGTGACCGCAAGCGGTTCGCCTCGGCGATTCTGCCGGCCTGGGCGCGCAAGTCCCCGCAGATGTCCGAGGTGCTGCCGCTGCTGTACCTGCACGGGGTCTCGACCAGCGATTTCGGGCCGGCATTGGAGCAGTTCCTCGGCTCCGGTGCCGGACTGTCGGCCACTACGATCAGCCGGCTCACCGCGCAATGGCAGGACGAAGCCCGGACTTTCGCCGCCCGAGACCTCTCGGGCACCGACTACGTCTACCTGTGGGTCGACGGCATCCACCTCAAGGTCCGCCTGGACCAGGAGAAGCTGTGTCTGCTGGTGATGCTCGGCGTGCGTGCTGATGGCCGCAAGGAGCTGGTGGCGATCACCGACGGCTACCGGGAGTCGGCCGAGTCGTGGGCCGATCTGCTGCGCGACTGCAAACGGCGCGGGATGACCGCCCCCGTGCTCGCTGTCGGCGATGGCGCCCTGGGGTTCTGGAAAGCGGTCCGCGAGGTGTTCCCAGCCACCAAAGAACAGCGCTGCTGGTTCCACAAGCAAGCCAATGTGCTTGCCGGACTGCCTAAATCAGCCCACCCGTCAGCGTTGGCGGCGATGAAAGAGATCTACAACGCCGAAGACATCGACAAAGCGCAAGTCGCGGTTAAAGCGTTCGAGGTCGACTTCGGCGCCAAGTACCCCAAGGTGGTCGCCAAGATCGTCGACGATCGGGACACCCTGCTGGAGTTCTATCACTACCCGGCCGAACATTGGATTCACCTGCGCACCACGAACCCGATCGAAAGCACCTTCGCCACAGTGCGTTTGAGGACCAAGGTCACCAAGGGGCCGGGATCACGGGCGGCGGGACTGGCGATGGCTTACAAGCTGATCGACGCCGCCGCGGCCCGTTGGCGGGCAGTCAACGCCCCACATCTGGTCGCCCTGGTCCGCGCCGGCGCGGGTTTCCATAAAGGCAAACTGCTCGAACGCCCCGCCGACATCACCCCGCCGACACCGCCATCAGACGATGACGAACAAGCCGGAACGGAGGTCGCCTGAAACACACCGATCCACAGGTCTTGACAATTTCTCAGGTTCGCTGCGCCCGTACTGATTTCGCGCTACGCGGCGCCGCTGGGCCGAATTCGCCCGAACGGGCACTGTGTCAGCTGCCGGCGCCGAAGATACGATCACCTTCTTGCCGGACTGACGGTGCTCTACTCGAAGAGTGCGGCCTGCGCGGGCGCGTGCGACCGCTCGAGCCCGAGCAGCAGCTTCTTGCGGTCCAGGCCGCCGCCGTATCCGGTGAGGCTGCCGTTCGCGCCGATCACCCGGTGACACGGCACGATGATGCCAATCGGATTGTGGCCGTTGGCCAACCCGACCGCACGAAACGCGCCCGGAGATCCGATCTGTCGAGCGATATCACCGTACGAACGCGTCTCCCCGTAAGGGATCGTCAGCAGCGCCTCCCATACGCGGCGCTGAAACGCGGTGCCGACCAGGTGCAGGTCCAGGTCGAAGTCCCGGCGGTCGCCGGCGAAGTACGCCTCGAGCTGGGCGACGGCCTCGGGGAAGGCCGTGTCGTCGGGTTCCCAATTGGCGCGGCTCGGCTCATAGGTCTGGTCGACCATCCGCAGGTGCATGAGTCGACCGTCCTTGCCGGCCAGCGTCAGCGGGCCGACCGGGCTGTCGACGCTGCGAAATTGCAGGGTTTCGATCACTTCTTCTCCTTCGGCGGCCAATGGTTGACCGCGTGTTCGAGGGCCGTCCATAGATGCTGCGTGGCATAGGAACGCCAGGGCCGCCACTGCGCAGCACGCTCGGTAAGCGCCCGCTGATCCGACGGTAACCCGAGTTGCTTGGCGGCGAGCCGCACACCCAGGTCGGTAACCGGAAAGGCGTCCGGGTCACCGAGTCCGCGCATGGCGATCACCTCCGCGGTCCAGTCGCCGATGCCGGGGACTGCCCGTAGCTGATCCCGCGCCCCGTTCCAGTCGGTTCCGGCGTCCAGCACCACCTCGCCGTCGGCGACGCCGCGGATCAGCGCAGTCAATGACCGTTGCCGGGCCTTGGGGAAGGCAAGGTGCGCGGGGTCGATGTCGGCAAGCTGCTCGATCGCGGGAAAGACGTGCGTCAGCCCGCCGTCGGCGTCGCCGATGGTCTGGCCATAGCCGGCGACGAGTCGTCCGGCGTGGGTGCGTGCGGCCTTGACGGAGACCTGTTGGCCCAGCACCACCCGCACCGCAAGTTCTTGTTCGTCGACGGCGCGGGGGATCCGCTGACCGGGTGCCTTCGCGACGAGCACGCTCAGATCGGGGTCGGCGCCCAGCGCGTCGACGACGGCTTCGGGGTCGGCGTCGAGGTCCAGCAGCCGTCGGCACCGGGCGATGGCGGTGGAGAGATCGCGGAAGTCGTCCAGGCTGACGCGGCACTGCACATGGTCGGGCTGCGGTGTGAGGCCGACGATTCCGTTGCCGTTGGGCAGGCGCAACGTCCGCCGGTAGGCGCCGTCGCGCACCTCCTCGACACCGGGTACCGCGCTGGCGGCCAGATGGCCGAAGACGCCTTCGTACGCGAACGGGGTGCGCACTGGCAACCGCAGCGACAGCGCCCCAGCGCCGCCCTCGGCTCGTCCGAACCGCCTACGGGCGCGCTGGCGCAACACGGTCGGCGTCGTATCGCACACCGTGCGCACGGTGTCGTTGAACTGACGGATGCTGGAGAACCCGGCGGCGAAAGCCACGTCGCTGAACGGCAATTCGGTGGTTTCGATGAGGATGCGGGCCGTCTGGGTGCGTTGGGCTCGGGCCAGCGCCAGCGGGTTGGCGCCGACCTCGGCCTGCAGAAGCCGTTCCAGTTGCCGGATGGTGTAGCCGAGGCGGCTGGCCAGCCCGGTCACACCATCGCGGTCGACGGTGCCGTCGGCGATCAACCGCATGGCGCGGGCCACCACGTCGCCGCGCACGTTCCACTCCGGTGAGCCCGGCGACGCGTCGGGGCGGCAGCGCTTACAGGGTCGGAACCCGGCGTTCTGCGCCGCGGCCGCCGTCGGGTAGAAGCGCATGTTGCGCGCATACGGTGGGCGGACGGGGCAACTCGGGCGGCAGTAGATCTTCGTGGTCAGCACGGCGGTGACGAACCAGCCGTCGAACCGGGCGTCCTTGGACTGCACGGCCCGGTAGCAGCGGTCGAAATCGTCGTACACGCCTTCAACAATTACACGCGCCCACCGACATGACTAGCGGAAAAACGACATCGTGGTCGATGGGCTTCAATCTCGTCAACCGGCACGCCGACCTGCAGCCGCCGGCACAGGAGGTGCCCAGCTATGTGCACCACGAGATGTGGGGGGTGGGGCACCAACCCGCCGTGCCCGTCGCGACCGTGAGGCTCAGCACGAAACGGTGACATAGACCGTTCGGTATCGGATTCGCTCCACCGACCCGGAGTCGCCGACGGGGTCGCGATCCGTAACATCTTGGCCCGCAGTGACACTGGTCACCGCGCATTGTGACAGCGGCGCTGCCCCGACACGGTTGACGATCACCCGTCTGCCCTCGGATTCGAGCTTTCGGATGGTGTCGGCCGCCGAGTCGGGACCCGTCGGTGCGCCGTGCGCGGTGCCCGCCATCCCGAGTATCGCTGTCGACAACGCGACCGCCGTCATCGTGGAAGCAATGAGAAATTGCATGGTGTTTCCCTCCTAGACCAGGCCGCCGTTGGCGAAAACGGTCTGGCCGTTGACCCAGCCGCCGTCACCGCTGCACAACGCGGCGATGACGTCGGCGATATCGGTTGGTTCACCGAGCCGCTGATGCGGTGTTCGTTGCGCGAAACCCGCAATCTGCTCGGCGCTCTTTCCGTCGGTGAACAAGGTCGTATTGACGACGCCCGGGGCGATGGCGTTCACCGAGACCTGTCGGCTGCCAAGCTCTTTGGCCAGCGCGGCCGCATACATGTCTTGCGCCATTTTTGTTGCCGCATACGGACCGTATGTGGCCGTACGCAATTGCGTGATGCTCGATGACAGCGTCACGATCCTGCCGCCGTCGCGCACGCGCCGCGCCGCCTCACGAAGCGTGTTGAAGCTGCCTTTTGTGTTGACCGCGAACATGCGGTCGAAGTCCGCGTCGGCCATCTGCGCCATCGAGGCGAGGTGCATGATCCCGGCGTTGGCGATCACCACGTCGACGCCATCGAAGGCTTCTTCGTGTCGGTCGAACAGGTGGCGAACTGCCAGCGGGTCGCTGACGTCGGCCTGTACCCAGATCGCCCGTCCACCGCCGGCCTCGATCTCGCGGGCGACGTCTGCGGCCAGGTGCCGGTTGACCACGCAGTTGACCGTGACGGCGTAACCGTCGCGCGCCAACCGCAGCGCGGTCGCAGCGCCGATGCCGCGTGACGAGCCCGTGACGATTACCGACTTGCCGGTTGAGGGTCGGTCCTCGCCCATGGTTGCGGCGGCGATGCCGGCGATACCGGAAGCGCCGACGCCCACTGCCGCAGTCGCTGCCAGCATCGACCGGCGGGACAGCCGACGCGGTTCGCCTTCGTCCTTGTCGCTTGTGCACTCCACCGGGCCCTCCGTTCGTTAAAGGTGATAGCAGAAGTACGATAGCGCTGATGTTATCACCAGAATGCCAACAGTGCTATCGTCGATAACATGTCGGGGGTCGCTAAGCCACAGCTCGAGCCGCGGGAGCGCATTCTGCGCGCGGCCGCCGACATCCTCGCCCGGCATGGGCGTGAGGCTGTGACCACCCGAAATGTCAGCACGGCGGCGCAGGTTCAAGCCCCCACGATCTACCGGCACTTCGGCGATATGCGCCAGCTGATCGACGATGCGGCCAGCCTCGGCATGGCCGAGTATCTCGCCGTCAAACGCCGTCAGCCGCGGACCGACGATCCCGTCGAAGACCTGCGCGGGGGCTGGGACCGCCACGTCGAGTTCGGGCTCGCCAACCCCGCGACGTACGCGGTGCTCTACGGCGATCCGCGACCAGACGCCGTACCCCGAGCGGTCGCCGAGGGCGACGCCATCCTCAAGGGGATGATGCAGCGGATCGCACAAGCCGGCCGACTGCGGGTACGCGTCGACCGCGCCGCCGATATGGTTCATTCGGCGTGCCGCGGTGTCACGCTCACGCTCGTCTCGCAGCCGCCGCAGGCTCGCGACCCCGGCCTGTCCAACGCCACCCGAGAAGCCATGCTGGCGGCCATCACGACCGACCGCCCGGACAGTCGACTCGAAGACACCCGCACGGCGGCACGCGCCATAGCGCTGAAGTCAGTACTGGAAACGGGTGATGCCAGCGTGCTGACTGAAGCCGAGACGGCGCTGCTCGTCGAGTGGCTCGACCGGCTGTCGCGATGAGCGGTTGGCTTACAGTCAAACGGTGACGATCAGCTACGACGACGGCCTGCGCGAACAGATTCGGCAACGGATGGCAGGCCACCGCCGCCGCACCGCGAGCGATCCCGCCAAGCGCCGCGCCGCGGTCGCGGTGGTTCTCGTCGACTCTGCGCTCGGCGAGGACCGGGTGGACCCGGCGCCCGTCGACGACTGGATCGACGGACGGCCGATGCCGGAGGCCGGGCTCGACGGCCGCATGGTCGACGTCTCCGGCGGTGCCGCGTTTCTGCTGTGCCGCAGGGCGTCTCGATTATCCACTCACGCCGCGCAATGGGCGCTGCCCGGCGGGCGCGTGGACCCGGGCGAGACCGTCATCGACGCCGCATTGCGCGAACTCGACGAAGAAGTGGGGGTCCGGCTGTCCGACTCTTCGGTGCTCGGCATCCTCGACGACTATCCGACCCGGTCGGGCTACATCATCACTCCGGTGGTGATCTGGGGCGGTGGACGACTCGACCTGCGCCCGGCGCCCGACGAGGTGGTGGCGGTCTACCGCGTCGGCCTGCACCAGCTTCAGCGCGGCGATTCCCCGCGGTTCGTCAGCATCCCGGAGAGTCCGCGCCCCGTCGTGCAGATACCTCTCGGCAACGACCTGATCCACGCCCCCACGGGCGCGGTGCTGCTGCAGCTGCGGTGGCTGGCCCTGGAAGGCCGCAGCGACCCCGTCGACACGCTCGAACAACCCGTCTTCGCGTGGTCATAGCCCGCAGATATCAAAGTCCTAACGATCTCGTCAATTCCGCGGGTGCGCCTCGCCCACGGGCCTCAGCCGTGGTCTGGTGGTGGCGATGTCAACACATGAGCCGTCCGCATTGTCCTTCTTGGCCGCCGCGACGGCGGGAGCCGCGCTGCTCACTTTCGGGGTACCAGTGGCGGCGGCCGCGCCCACGTCGGACAGCCGCGGCTACGTCGACTCCACCGCGCGCTGTGCCCCGCCGAGCACCGCGGTGGTCTTCGGCAGCACCGGCAGTTCGCGGGTGGCGATCTGTATGTCTACCGACGGCGATTACGAGTACCGCGGTGTGCGGGTGCGCGACGGCGCCAAGCTGATCGCGCCGGCTTCGCCTGCGGACGACGGCGGCTTCAGCGCCGACAACGACGGGATCACCTACACGGTGACCGCGGACGCCTTGACCATCACGTCCGGCACGAAGGTGATCCGGGAGGAGACCATGGTCGACGTCCATGGTTCAGCACCGTCGGGCAACCCGGGCGCCTCGCCGGCAGCGCCGAGTGCGACCGCCACGCCGACGACACCGCTGCCGCCGCCCTTACCCGCCGAGGTGGGTGGCGACAGCAGCAGCTAAGGCCTGGTGGCACAGGCTTAGCCGCGTACCCCACCGCGCAGGTACTCGTCGCGGCAGGCCCGTCGAGCCAGCTTGCCGCTGGTGGTGCGCGGGATCGAACCGGCGGGCACGAAGCGGACGTCGGCGACCGACAGGCCGTGCACATCCGCGACCGCGGCGCGGATGGCGGCGATCGCCGGCAGCGGGTCGGCGCGGCGGGTACCCGACGCACGTTCGGCGATGACCACCACGTCGTCATCGCCGACGGTGAACACCGCCACGTAACCCCGGCGCACCATCGCCGACGCCAGCGCCACCGTGTTCTCGATGTCGTGCGGATAGTGCTGGCGCGCACCGACGGTCACCAGATCCGCCATGCGGCCGGTGACGTAAAGCTCCCCGCCCAGATACACCCCGAGGTCGCCGGTGCGCATCCAAGCGGCGTCGCCCGGTGCCCCGTCGGCGTGGCTTGCCGTCGTCAGCCGCGAGCCCAGCATGGCATCGAACGTCTGCTGTGATTCCTGCGGGCGGGCCCAGTACCGTCGCGCCACGTTGTCGCCGTGCAACCAGATCTCACCGACCCGACCGTCGGCGACTTCCTCGTGGCCCTCGGGGTCGACGATCACCGCCCACTGGCTGCGCGCGACCTGACCGCAGGACACCTGCGCCAGCGCACTTTTCGCGTCGGCGGGCACCCGCACGGCGCGTCCATCGGCGAGCTGCGCGCGGTCGAGGTACACCACGGACGGCTCGGCGTCGGGCGCGATGGTCGACACGAACAGGGTGGCCTCCGCGATGCCGTAGGACGGTTTGATCGCCGTTGCAGGCAGCCCGTACGGCGTGAACGCGTCGGTGAACGTCGTGATCGCGTCCATGCTGACCGGTTCGGATCCGACGATCATCACCACGTTGCGCAGGTCGATGTCCTGGCCCGCGGCGGGCACGCCGCGCTGGGCGGTGTACTCGTAGGCGAAGTTCGGCGCGGCGGTGACCACCCGGCCGCGGCCCGACTCGTCGGACAGTGCGCGGATCCAGCGCTCGGGCCGCCGAAGAAACGCGGTGGGCGCCAGCAGCGTCGAATGGCCGCCGTAGACCGCGGGAAAGCCGATCATCGACAAACCCATGTCGTGGTAGAGCGGCAGCCAGCTGAGCCCGTGGGTGTTTCGGTCCAGCAGGTCGATCGACAGGATCATCTGGATCAGGTTTGTGCCGACCGCCCGGTGGGTGATCTCCACGCCGACCGGGGGCCGCGTCGATCCGGAGGTGTACTGCAGGTGCGCGACGTCGTCCACATCCAGATTGACCGGCGAGAACGTCTCGCCCACGGAAACGGGTACCTCGTCGACGACGATGAGTTCGGGGCGGGGCCGCAACGTGCGCTGTATCAGGAACGCCTCGATGGCGTCGGCGGCCGCGCGGGTCGTGAGAACCGCCGCGGGCCGGGCGTCGCTCAGGGCGGTGTCCAACCGTTCGGCGTGGCCCTGGAGTTCGGGGGCGAACAACGGAACCGCGATCATGCCCGCCTTGACCGCGCCGTAAAACCCGGCGACGTAATCGAGGCCCTGCGGAGCCAGGATGGCCACCCGGTCACCCCGCGAGGCGACGCGTTGTACGGCCGCACCGATCGCCCTGATACGACGTCCCAGTTCGTTCCATGTCAGCTCGATGGCCCGACCGTCTGCCGATCCCGTGTAGTCCAGGTACCGGTAGGCGACCGCGTCACCGACGTTGGCGATGTTGCGGTCGATGAGCGAAACCAGCGTGACGCCGGGCGGCAGAACGACGTTGCCCTCGGCATCCAGGCAGTCCTCGATCTGCAGCAGACCTCTATGGTCGGTGGAAGCGGCCATACCGTCGAGTCTAATTAATGTGACGCGCGGTATCACCTATCTCTACCTGGATGTGACCAAAAAGGCTCGCAAGGTGCTTTGTCAGGAAGTGAGGGATCATGACGCCAACCATGCCGCTCGTGCCGCCGTTCACCCTCGATACCGCCACCGCGAAGGTGCGTGTCGCCGAAGATCTCTGGAACACCAGGGATCCCGAACGCGTCGCCAACGGCTACACCCCCGACAGCTGGTGGCGCAACCGGTCCACCTTCGTGCAGGGGCGGGCGCAGATCGTCGACTTCCTCACCGCAAAGTGGGCAACCGAACTCGAATACCGGCTCATCAAGGAGATCTGGGCCTACGGCGACAACCGCATCGCCGTGCGGTTCGCATACGAGTACCACGACGACTCCGGCCAGTGGTTTCGCGCGTACGGCAACGAGAACTGGGAGTTCGACGCCGACGGGCTGATGAGGACACGCCACGCCAGCATCAACGACGTCGTTCTCACCGAGGCCGATCGCCTGTTTCGCTGGGACCGAAGCGGGCCGCGACCGGCCGACCACGCCGGGCTCACCGAGTTGGGCCTGTGAACCAACGCCTCGTCGTTAGGATTTTGCCATGGCGGAACTGGTGCAGGAGTACCTGGACCAAATCTGTGCCGAACACCTCCCCAACACCGAAGGGGCATTGGCCGACTACATTCCCGAGCTGACCCGCGTCAACCCCGACGCGCTTGGGCTGTCGTTGTCGCTGGCCGACGGATATGTCTATGAATGCGGCGATGCCGCAACGGAGTTCACGATCCAATCGGTGTCGAAGCCGTTCACGTACGCGCTCGCGCTCGACCGTTTTGGCCAGCAAGCGGTGGATGCGAGGATCGGCGTGGAGCCATCGGGCGAGGCGTTCAACGAGATCAGCGTCGACCGAACCACCAAGAAGCCGAAGAACCCGATGATCAACGCGGGTGCCATCGCTGCGGTTTCGCTGATCCCCGGCGTCAGCGCCGAGGACCGGTTCAACCAGATACTCGAGTTCTATTCGGAGTTCGCGGGTCGAGAGCTTTCGGTCGATCACGACGTGTACGCATCGGAGAAAGCCACTGGCAGCCGAAACCGTGCGATCGCCTACATGTTGCAGAGCTTCGGCGCCCTCGAGGGTGATCCCGACGAGATCCTCGACGTCTATTTCCGGCAGTGTGCCATCAACGTGACGAGCACCGACCTGGCCAGGATGGCGACGACGCTTGCCCGCGGCGGTGTCGAACCCCAATCGGGGCGGCGGGTGACCAACGCCGCTGTGGTCACCCGCACGCTGAGCGTGATGGTCACCTGCGGGATGTACGACGCGGCGGGTGACTGGGTGAGCGCGGTGGGTATGCCGGCCAAAAGTGGTGTGGGCGGCGGTATTACCGCCGTCCTTCCTGGTCAGCTCGGCATCGGGGTCTACTCGCCGCGGCTGGATGCCAAAGGTCACAGCGTGCGTGGCGTGGAGGTGTGCCGCAGCCTGTCCGCGAACCTGGGAATGCACTTCATGTCGGTCACCCGCGAGTCACTCTCGACGGTCCGGGCCGCCTACGACGCCCGTCCCGGCATCCGGATCTACGAACTGCACGGCGACCTGTTGTTCGCAGGAACCGAGCAGGTGCTGCGCAACATCGAGCGGGAATACGACGACTTCGACGTGGCCATCCTGGAAGTGTCACGGGTGGACGACATCGACGCCACTTCCCGGCGCATGCTTGCCGGCATGCGCGAGTTCCTCACGGCGGCAGGCAAAGAAGGTTATCTGGTCGATCCCGACGATACGTTGCGGGTGGCCGATGTTTCGGAGTCTAAAGCGCAAGTTTTCGGCACGTTCGATGATGCGTTGCGGGCCGCGGAGAAAGCCGTCGCGGCACGGCGCACGTCAGACGGGTAACGCCAGGCGGGTCGGCTCGTCGTGCCCACGCAGCGTCACGGTGTCACCGAATGTCCAATGTGCTCGCTCACTTTCGGATGCATTGGAAACGGCCGCCGACGACGCCAGCAGGTGACAGGGCTTGGTCTTGGCCAGTTCGCACAGCCGCGCCGCCTCGTTGACGGGTTCGCCGATGACGGTGTACTCGAACCGTTCTCGGGCACCGACATTGCCGGCGACCGCTTCTCCCGCCGCGATCCCGATGCCGGCGTCGAACTCGGGAGTCTCATCACCGATGCGCCGCGCGATGGCCCGACCCGCGGCCAGCGCCGCGTCTTCGGGGGAGCGCAGGTGGTTGGGCGCGCCGAAGACGGCCAATGCGCCGTCGCCCTCGAACTTGTTGACGAACCCGCGATGGCGGTCGACTTCCTCGACCACCACCGAGAAGAACCGATTGAGAAGGTCGACGACCTGGGTCGCGGGCAGTTGTGTCACCAGATGTGTGGAACCGATGATGTCGACGAAGATCACTGCAACGTGACGTTCCTCGCCGCCGAGCTTGGTGTGCTCTTTCTCGGCGGCGGCTGCGACATCTCGGCCGACGTGGCGGCCGAACAGGTCGCGCAACCGCTCCCGCTCGCGCAGCCCGTTGACCATCCGGTTGAAGCCGCGCTGCAACTCGCCGAGTTCGGTGCCGTCGAAAACCACCACTTCACAGTTCAGGTCGCCTTCTTCGACGCGATTGAGGGCCGCGCGCACTACCCGCAGCGGCGTCGCGAACAGCCACGACAGCAGCCACATCAGAAGGAAACCGAACGTCAACCCGAGAAGCGAGATGATCATCACGGCGACGGCGAACTGCGTCTCCGACAGGTTCTGCAGCACCAGCGCGAACAGCGCTGTGATCACGATGCCGATCAGCGGTACGCCCGAGCCGAGCAGCCAGACCGTCATCGTGCGGCCCATGAGTCCGCCGGTCAGCCGCCGCGGCGGCGGGGCGTACTCCAGCGCCTGCGCGGCCACCGGCCGCAACGCGAACTCCGTCGTGAGATAGCCGGCAGTGGCGACCATGACACCGGGGAACGCCAACGAGAACAGGAACCGCGGGATGAAGACCGTATCGACGATGCCGTAGAGCGTGGTGAACAGCGCCGTAGCCATACCCCACAAGGCGATCAGCGCCCACGCCACCCGCCACGGCGCCACGAACGCGTTGCGATGATCCTTGGCGGTGGGCCGGCGTTCTTCGATGGCCCACCGCAGCGCGTTGACCGTGCGCCTGGTGATCCAGAAGACGCCGACCACCAACGCTCCGACGATGTAGGCCGGCACGGCTCCGAACGACAGCCACGCCGGAGCGTCGGTGAACACACTGGGCACCGGAAACGCGACCGCCACCAACAGCGTCGACACCGCAATGCCGAGGAAGTTCCAGAACAAGACCAGCACCGTCAGGATGATCTGGATGCGCACCCGACGGCGTAGCTGGTTCTCTGTCGACTTGCCGAGCAGCCAGGACCCGTACTCCGGACCGTCGGGTAGCCGTCCGCTCTGCCGGGTGACGGCTTCGGCGATACGGCCCAGTCGGCGCGCGAGGGTACTTTTCTTGGCGTTCATCTGGCCCCACCCTAAATCGCCCCGACCGCCCCTTAATGTGGTTCGGGTGCGTCTTGTCATTGCCCAGTGCACCGTCGACTACGTTGGACGGCTCACGGCACATCTGCCGTCGGCCCGTCGCCTGCTGCTGATCAAGGCGGACGGGTCGGTGAGTGTGCACGCCGATGACCGCGCCTACAAGCCGCTGAACTGGATGACCCCGCCGTGCCGGCTGACCGAGAACCTCGATGGGCCGGTGCCGGTCTGGGTGGTGGAGAACAAGGCTGGCGAGCAGTTGCGTATCACGATCGAAGGGATCGAGCACGACTCGAGCCACGAACTCGGTGTGGACCCGGGGTTGGTGAAGGACGGGGTGGAGGCCCACCTGCAGGAACTGCTGGCCGAACACGTCGAGCTGCTGGGCCCCGGTTACACGCTGGTGCGCCGGGAATACATGACCGCGATCGGACCGGTGGACTTGTTGTGCCGTGACGAGCACGGCGGATCGGTCGCGGTGGAGATCAAACGCCGCGGCGAAATCGACGGGGTCGAACAGCTCACCCGCTACCTCGAGTTGCTCAACCGGGACACGCTGCTGGCGCCGGTGGCCGGCATCTTCGCGGCCCAACAGATCAAACCCCAGGCGCGGACACTGGCGACTGACCGCGGGATTCGCTGCGTGACTTTGGACTACGACCAGATGCGCGGTATGGACAGCAACGAGTTCCGGCTGTTCTGATGGCTCGGCACGGCAGGCCCTCGCGGCGGCGACCGGCGCCGTCGACGCCGATGCCTGTCCCGCGTCGCATCGAGATCGGCCCGGACGGATACGAATACGAAGTTCGACCGGTTCCGGCCTCGCGCGCCACCAAGACATACCGGTGCCCGGGCTGCGATCACGAAATCCAACCCGGCACACCACATTTGGTCGTTTTCCCAGCCGAGGGCGGCGGAGCGATCGAAGACCGTCGGCACTGGCACACGCCGTGCTGGACGCACCGCAATACGCGTAGCCCGACGCGGAAGTGGTCTTAGTCGGCGGCGTCGTCTGAAGCGGGCTCGACCAACTCGATGAGCACTCCGCCGGCATCCTTGGGATGGATGAAGTTGATCCGCGAATTCGCGGTGCCGCGCCGCGGTGCGTCGTAGATCAGCCGCACGCCGTCAGCGCGCAGCCGCTCGGAAAGCGCGTCGATGTCGCTGACGCGATAAGCCAACTGCTGCAGACCGGGGCCGCGCTTGTCGAGGAACTTCGCGATCGGGGAGGTCTCGTCGAGCGGAGCCATCAACTGGATCTGCGCGCTGCCGACGGGGGCACCCCGCACGGACAGCATGGCTTCACGAACGCCCTGGTCCTCGTTGATCTCTTCGTGCAGAACGATCATTCCGAGGTGGTCGTGGTACCACTTGATCGCTGCGTCCAGATCGGGCACCGCGATTCCGACATGGTCGATTGCTGTGACCAACGCGCTCGCGAGGGCCGGACGGGCATCAACCTGTTCGGTGGTCATAACGTAACGGTAACCTTGAGACAACTGGTTGCGGAATGTGTCATGGGCCACATATGTGTGTACCCATGGCTGGGAGGATTTAAATGACAACGTCGGTGATTGTTGCTGGAGCACGCACTCCGGTGGGCAAACTCATGGGTTCGCTCAAGGATTTTTCCGGCAGTGACCTCGGCGGCATCGCGATCGCCGGGGCACTGGAGAAATCCAAGCTTCCAGCCTCGGCCGTCGAGTACGTGATCATGGGACAGGTGTTGACCGCCGGTGCCGGGCAGATGCCGGCCCGCCAGGCCGCGATCGCCGCGGGTATCGGCTGGGACGTGCCCTCGCTGACCATCAACAAGATGTGTCTGTCCGGAATCGACGCGATCGCATTGGCCGATCAGTTGATCCGTGCCGGCGAGTTCGACGTGGTGGTCGCCGGGGGTCAGGAGTCGATGACGCAGGCGCCCCATTTGTTGATGAACAGCCGCTCGGGCTACAAGTACGGCGACGTCACGGTGTTGGACCACATGGCCTACGACGGCCTGCACGACGTGTTCACCGACCAGCCGATGGGCGCGCTCACCGAGCAGCGCAACGACGTCGACCAGTTCACCCGCGCCGAGCAGGATGAGTTCGCCGCGCGCTCGCACCAAAGGGCCGCTGCGGCATGGAAAGACGGCGTTTACGCCGACGAAGTCGTGCCCGTGCAGATACCGCAACGCAAGGGTGACCCGATCGAGTTCGCCGAGGACGAGGGCATCCGGGCCAATACCACTACCGAGTCGCTGGCGGGTCTCAAGCCAGCCTTCCGCAGGGACGGCACCATCACCGCCGGTTCCGCGTCGCAGATTTCCGACGGTGCGGCCGCAGTCGTGGTGATGAACAAGGACAAGGCCGTCGAGATGGGTCTGACCTGGCTGGTCGAGATCGGCGCCCACGGCGTCGTCGCAGGCCCGGACTCCTCCCTGCAGTCGCAGCCGGCCAACGCCATCAAGAAGGCCATTGCGCGCGAAGGCATCTCCGTTGATCAGCTCGATGTGATCGAGATAAACGAGGCGTTCTCCGCGGTGTCGTTGGCCTCGGCCAAGGAACTCGGCGTGGATCTGGACAAGGTCAACGTCAACGGTGGCGCGATCGCCATCGGCCATCCCATCGGGATGTCGGGGGCTCGGATCGCCCTGCATGCGGCCCTCGAGCTGGCGCGACGAGGTTCCGGCTACGGCGTGGCGGCCCTGTGCGGGGCGGGCGGCCAAGGCGACGCGCTGGTTCTGCGCGCCGGGTAGCGCCTACGACGCTGCGTAGTAATCGGTTCGGGTTTCGGGCACAATGGCGGCCATGACCCGTGCCCTCGATCCTCGGTCCGTCGCTCGATGGTTCCGATTGGTCGCCCTGCTTGAGGCAATCAGCTGGGCCGGACTGCTGATCGGGATGTATTTCAAGTACCTGGGCACGCCTCGGACCGAGATCGGGGTCAAGGTGTTCGGCGCGGCGCACGGGGCGATCTTCGTGGCCTTTGTTGCGGTCGCCTTGCTGGCCGGACTGGTGTTCAAATGGGCGTACGGCACCTGGTTGCTGGCGGCGTTGTCGAGCATTCTGCCGATGTGCAGTGTGATCTTCGTCATATGGGCCGATCGCACCGGGCGGATCGGCGTCGGCGCGGTCGCCGGGCCCGTTGCCCAGCCGGGCCTGACCGCACCCGAATCGACGTGACAAACTTGTAGCGTGACTCGTCCTCGACCTTCAATTGCGGCCTCGATGGCCGGTGCGGTTGACCTGTCAGCGCTCAAGCAGCGGGCGTCCGCGGGTGACGGTGGTTCGGCAGCCCCATCGGGTGGGGTAGAGATCACCGAGGCCAACCTCGAAGCAGAAGTTCTGGCCCGCTCCGGGCAGGTGCCCGTCGTCGTGTTGTTGTGGTCGCCGCGCAGCGACGCCAGCATCCAGTTGGGTGATGCGCTTGCCAACCTCTCGTCGACCGACGGCGGTAAGTGGGCGCTGGCGACGGTCAACGTCGACACGGTTCCGCGGGTGGCGCAGATGTTTGGCGTGCAGGCCGTCCCGACGGTCGTGGCCTTTGGCGCCGGCCAACCGTTGTCGAGCTTTCAGGGCGTGCAACCGCCCGAGCAGCTGCGGCAGTGGATCGATTCACTGCTGAACGCGGTCGCCGGCAAGCTCCCCGGCGGTGATGATCCCGACCAACCCGAACAGGTCGATCCCGAACTCGCGCAGGCGCGCGCGCACCTCGACGCCGGTGACTTCGACGCGGCAGGCAAGGCCTATCAGGCGATCTTGGACGCCAACCCAGCCCATGCCGAGGCCAAGGGCGCGGTGCGCCAGATCGGCTTTCTTCAGCGGGCGACTACGCGTGCCCCCGGCGCGATCGTCGCCGCCGATGCCCAGCCGGACGACATCGAGTTGGCGTTGGCGGCCGCCGACGTCGAGATCCTGCAGCAGAACGTCGGTGCGGCCTTCGACCGGTTGGTCGGGTTGGTCAAGCGCACCGCCGGTGAGGACCGCGCCAAGGTCCGCACGCGGCTCGTCGAGCTGTTCGAGCTGTTCGACGCCGCCGACCCCGAGGTGATCGCGGGCCGGCGCAAGCTCGCCAACGCGCTCTACTAGCTCCGCGCACCTGGCGCCGAGGGCACCCAGCTTCCGCCGAGATCGACGAAATGGCGGAATTTACTCGCACATTTCCGCCCGTTTGTGCCTTTGGGCGTGAATGTGTCAGGCCGGTTCGAACCAGAGGGCGGCCAGCGGCGGTAGCACCATGACCGCCGACGCGGGGCGGCCGTGCCACGGCTCGTCGGTCGCTTCGACCGCACCGTAGTTGCCGATCCCGGCGCCGTTGTAGATGTCGGCGTCGGTGTTGAGCACCTCGCGCCACGTGCCCGTGTGCGGCAGGCCCAGCCGGTAGCGGGTGTGCTCGGCGCCGGAGAAGTTGAAGACGCACGCCATCACGGAGCCGTCATCGCCGTAGCGCAAGAAGCTCAGCACGTTGTTGGCCGAGTCGTTGGCGTCGATCCAGGAATAGCCCTCGGGGCTGGTATCGCGCGACCACAGCGCCCGCCTGCTGCCGTAGATGGCGTTCATGTCCTGCACCATGCGCTGGATGCCCGTCGAGTAGCTGTTCTCGTCGAGCTGATACCAGTCGACGCCACGTTCCTCCGACCACTCGGCACGCTGGCCGAAATCCTGGCCCATGAACAACAGCTGCTTGCCCGGATGCGCCCACTGGTAGGCCAGCAGGCCGCGCAGCCCGGCCGCCTTGACGTGGTCGTTGCCGGGCATCCTGCCCCACAGTGTGCCCTTGCCGTGCACCACCTCGTCGTGGCTGACCGGCAGCACGTAGTTCTCGCTGAACGCATACAGCATCGAGAACGTGATCTCGTGGTGATGATAGCTGCGGTGGATCGGGTCGCGCTTGACGAACTCCAGGGTGTCGTTCATCCAGCCCATGTTCCACTTCATCGAGAACCCAAGGCCGCCAAGATTTGTCGCTCTGGTGACGCCCGGCCACGACGTCGACTCCTCGGCGACGGTGACGATGCCGGGTGCCCCCTTGTGCAGGGTCGCATTCATCTCCTGCAGGAACTGCACGGCTTCGAGGTTCTCCCGGCCACCGTAGATGTTCGGCGTCCAGCCGCCCTCGGGACGCGAATAATCCAGGTACAGCATGGAGGCGACCGCGTCGACGCGCAGACCGTCGATGTGGAACTCCTGGCACCAGTACAGCGCGTTGGCCACCAAAAAGTTGCGCACCTCGGCGCGGCCGAAGTCGAATACGTAAGTGCCCCAGTCGAGTTGCTCGCCGCGACGCGGATCGGAGTGCTCGTATAGCGCTGTCCCGTCGAAGCGGCCCAGCGCCCACGCGTCCTTGGGGAAGTGGGCGGGCACCCAGTCCATGATCACGCCGATGCCGGCCTGGTGGAGGGTGTCGACGAGGAAGCGGAACTCGTCGGGGGTGCCCAGCCGCGACGTCGGCGCGTAATACGACGTCACCTGGTAACCCCACGAGCCGCCGAACGGATGTTCGGCCACCGGCATCAACTCGACATGGGTGAAGCCTTGTGCCACCACGTATTCGGTGAGCTGCTCGGCCAGCTCGCGATAGCTCAGCCCGGGCCGCCACGACATGAGGTGCACCTCGTAGGTGCTCATCGGCTCGAACACCGGGTTGAGATCGGCCCGCCGGTCCATCCATTCGCCGTCGCGCCAGCGGTACTCGCTGTGCGTCACCTTCGACGCCGTCTGCGGCGGCACCTCGGTGGCGAACGCCATCGGATCGGCGCGGTCGCTGACCGAGCCGTCGGCGCCGTGGATCCGGAACTTGTACAGGCCCCCGATCTCGAAACCGGGCCAGAACAATTCCCACACACCGGTGGAGCCCAGCACCCGCAACTGAGCCTCCGTGCCGTCCCAGTGGTTGAAGTCACCAATCAGGCTGACACCTTTGGCATTCGGCGCCCACACCGCGAACGAGACCCCGTCGACCACACCGTCGGGCGTGGTGAAGCTGCGCGGGTGGGCGCCCAGCACCTCCCACAGCCGCTCGTGGCGGCCCTCGGCGAACAGGTGCAAGTCGATCTCGCCGAGCGTGGGCAAGAACCGGTAGGCGTCGGCCACGGTGTGGCGATGGGTCTTGCCGTCCTGGCCGGCGTAGCTGACCTCGAGGCGGTAGTCGACCAGGTCGGTGAACGGCAGCGCCACCGCGAACAATCCGGCCTCGATATGGGTGAACGGATACCGCGCGTCGCCGATCAGCGCGACCACCTCCAGCGCGTGCGGCCGGTAGGCCCGGATGACGGTGTGGTCGTCGTACTCGTGGGCGCCGAGAACCGAATGCGGATCGTGATGGTCGCCGGACAGCAGCCGGTTGAGGTCGGCGGTGTGTGGCCTCAGATGGGGGCTGGTGAGTGGATTGGTCTGCGTCATGTCGGTCACTCCCTACGCAGCAGGTTCAGTCGGTGCTCCGGCGCAACCTGAGGCATGTTGAGCACGTGCGCCACGGCTCTGGCCGGATCGATACGGACGTAATTCGCTTGGCCCCACTGGTATTCCTCGCCGGTGATCTCGTCGCGCACCCAGAACCGGTCGTAGGGTTCCATACCCAGCGCGGCCATGTCGAGCCACAAGGTGGTCTCTTCGACGCCGAACGGGTTGAGTGTCACCACCACCAGCACCTGGTCGCCGGTTGCGGGGTCGAACTTGCTGTACGCCAGCAGCGCATCGTTGTCGGGGTGGTGGAACTTGATGGTGCGCAGCTGGTGCAGCGCCGGGTGGACGCGCCGAATCTCGTTGAGCTGAGTCAAAAACGGCTCCAGCGATTCGCTGTCGGCCACCGCGGCCTCGAAGTCGCGCGGCCGAAGTTCGTACTTCTCGGAGTTCAGATATTCTTCGCTGCCCTCGCGCACGGCCCGATGCTCGAACAGCTCATAGCCCGAATACACCCCCCATGACGAGCTCATCGTCGCCGCCAGCACCGCCCGGATCGCGAACATGCCGGGCCCGCCGTGTTGCAGGCTCTCATGCAGGATGTCGGGGGTGTTGACGAACAGGTTGGGCCGCGCATAGTCGGCGTGCTCGGCGATCTGCTCGCCGAATTCGGTCAGCTCCCACTTCGCCGTGCGCCAGGTGAAGTACGTATAAGACTGGGTGAAGCCGAGTTTGGCCAGCCCGTACAACCGGGCCGGGCGGGTGAAGGCCTCGGACAAGAACAGCACGTCGGGGTCGTCGTTCTTCACTTCGCCGATCAGCCAGGCCCAGAAGTCCGGCGGCTTGGTGTGCGGGTTGTCGACGCGAAACACCTTCACGCCGTGTGAAATCCAGTACCGCACGACGCGCAGCACTTCCTGGTACAGCCCGGCCGGATCGTTGTCGAAGTTCAGCGGGTAGATGTCCTGGTACTTCTTGGGCGGGTTCTCCGCGTAGGCGATGGTCCCGTCGGGTAAAACGGTGAACCACTCGGGATGCTCACGCGCCCAGGGATGATCGGGCGCGGTCTGCAACGCCAGGTCCAGCGCGACCTCCATACCCTCGTCACGGGCGGCGGCGACGAAATCGTCGAAATCGGAGATGGTGCCCAGCCTCGGGTGCACGGCGTCGTGGCCGCCCTCGTCGCTGCCGATCGCCCACGGTGAGCCGACGTCGTTGGGCGCCGCGGTGACGCTGTTGTTGCGGCCCTTGCGGTGCACTTTGCCGATCGGGTGGATCGGCGGCAGATACACCACGTCGAACCCCATCCGCGCGATCCGCGACAGCGCCTTGGTGGCGGTGGCGAACGTGCCGTGTACGGGGTTGCCGCTGGCGTCCCACCCGCCCGTCGACCGCGGAAACATCTCATACCAGGCGCTGAACCTCGCCAGGGGGCGGTCGACCCACACGCCGTACTGCTCGCCGCGGGTGACCAGTTCGCGCAGCGGATAGCGCGATAACAACTCGTCCACCTCGGGGGACAGCGCCGCACCCGCACGGGCGAACGGATCGCCGGGTTCCCGCAGCCGGGCCGCCGCGTCGATCAGCGGAAACCGATCCTGGCGGGGCACCCCGGCGGCGGCGCGCTCCAACAGAGTGGCGCCGACCAACAGGTCATTGGACAGTTCGGCCTCGCTCTGCCCGGCGTCCAGCTTCGCGGTCACGTTCTTGCGCCACGTCGAAATGGGGTCGCCCCACCCGTCGACCCGGAACGTCCACAGACCGACCGCGTCGGGGGTGAACTGACCGTGCAACACGTCCGGCGTCGTGCCCGTCGACATGGGCAGCCGCTGCGGTTTGATTCGTGAGGCTCCGGTGACGACCTCCTCGATCGGCACGGCTTCGGCCGCCCGCACCAAACCGGGTGGGTCCTCGACCAGCTTCGGGTAGCCGCGGCCGTGGTAGCGCACGACCAGCGTGGCCGCGACGGCGTCGTGGCCCTCGCGCCACACCGTCGCCGTCACCGGCACGATTTCGCCGATGACGGCCTTGGCCGGGTACCGACCGCCGGAAATGACAGGTGCGACGTCGTCGATTGCGATCCGACCGGCCACCCCACCACTCCTTAACGTTGTCGCGGCCCTGTGCCTAACAGCCTCGTGAGAACCCTCTGCCGCCCTATACCCACCGTAATGCGCGGCCCAACCCCTCGCGCCGAAGCGAACAGGGTTCCCAGCTGCGCCGGTGTGACAGATCAGTAAGGTTGTCTCGCGTGAAAGCCCTGAGACGGTTCACCGTGCGCGCCCACCTCCCCGATCGGATGGCCGCGCTCGAACGGCTGTCCATCAACCTGCGCTGGACGTGGGACAAACCCACGCAGGACCTGTTCGCCACCATCGACGAGGATCTGTGGCGGCAGGTCGGCTGCGACCCGGTCGCCCTGCTGGGGCAGGTGAGCCCGAAGCGCCTCGATGAGCTGGCGGTCGACGAATCGTTTCTGGGTCGCCTCGACGGGCTCGTCGCCGATCTCGACGACTACCTGACCCGCCCGCTGTGGTATCAGCAGCAGCTTGACCACGGCGCCGAACTACCCCACGGCATCGCCTACTTCTCGATGGAGTTCGGGGTGGCCGAGGTGCTGCCGAACTACTCCGGCGGCCTGGGCATCCTGGCCGGTGACCATCTCAAGTCAGCCTCCGACCTGGGCCTGCCCCTGGTCGCGGTGGGGCTGCTGTACCGCTCGGGCTACTTCCGTCAGTCGTTGACCGCCGACGGCTGGCAGCACGAGAGCTACCCGTCACTGGATCCGCAGGGCCTTCCGCTTCGACAGCTCACCGACCGCAGCGGCAGGCCGGTGCTCGTGGACGTGGCGATGCCCGAGCAAAACCAGCTGCGCGCACGGATCTGGGTCGCTCAGGTGGGCCGAATTCCCTTGCTGCTGTTGGATTCCGACATTCCGGAAAACGACCACCGGCTACGCGGGGTGACCGACCGGCTCTACGGCGGCGACCAGGAACACCGAATCAAGCAGGAGATCCTGGCCGGCATTGGCGGGGTGCGCGCGATCCGGGCGTTCATCGAAATGGAGGGCCGCCCCTCTCCCGAGGTGTTCCACATGAACGAGGGACATGCGGGCTTCCTCGGTGTCGAGCGCATCCGGGAGCTCGTCGACGCCGGGCTGGACTTCGACACCGCGTTGACGGTGGTGCGCTCGTCGACGGTGTTCACCACCCACACGCCGGTGCCCGCGGGCATCGACCGGTTTCCGGTGGAAATGGTCAGGCGCTACTTCGGCGGTGGCGCCGATGCGCCCGCGCACGACGGGCAGCCGGCCGGTGGTCCGCCCTCGCGGCTGCTGCCCGGGGTCCCGCTGGACCGCATCGTCGCGTTCGGCGCCGAAGAGGACCCGGCGAAATTCAACATGGCCCACATGGGTCTACGGCTGGCCCAGCGGGCCAACGGTGTATCGCTGCTGCACGGCAAGGTCAGCCGCCACATGTTCAACGCGCTGTGGCCGGGGTTCGACCCCACCGAGGTGCCGATCGGCTCGATCACCAACGGCGTGCACGCCCCGACGTGGGCGGCGCCGCAGTGGCTGGAGTTGGGTCGCGAACTGATCGGCGCCGGCTCGCGTGGTGAGCCCGCGGTGTGGGAGCCCGAGGTGTGGGAGCGGCTGCATCAGGTCGATCCCGGCCATATGTGGTGGATCCGCTCGCAACTGCGCAATCAGCTGGTCGAGGACGTGCGGGTGCGGCTGCGCCGGTCGTGGGCCGAACGCGGCGCAGCCGATGCCGAACTCGGTTGGATCGCAACGGCGTTCGACCCGGAAGTGCTGACCATCGGGTTCGCCCGGCGGGTTCCCACGTACAAGCGGCTGACGCTCATGCTGCGCGACCCCGAACGCCTGGAACGGTTGCTGCTCGACGAGCAGCGGCCGATCCAGCTGATCGTGGCGGGCAAGTCCCACCCCGCCGACGAGGGCGGCAAGGCGCTGATCCAGCAGGTGGTCAAGTTCGCCGACCGGCCCGAGGTGCGGCACCGCATCGCCTTTCTGCCCGATTACGACATGTCGATGGCCCGCCAGCTGTACTGGGGATGCGATGTATGGCTGAACAATCCGCTGCGGCCGCTGGAGGCGTGCGGCACCTCGGGGATGAAGAGTGCGCTCAACGGCGGGCTCAACCTGTCGATCCGCGACGGCTGGTGGGACGAGTGGTACGACGGCGAAAACGGTTGGGAGATCCCGACTGCCAACGGCCTCGCCGACGAAGAGCGACGCGATGACCTCGAGGCGGCCGCGCTCTACGATCTGCTCGAGCAATCGGTGGCGCCGAAGTTCTACGACCGCAACGAGCACGGCATCCCGATGCGGTGGGTGGAGATGGTGCGGCACACGCTGATCGCACTCGGACCGAAGGTGTTGGCGTCGCGCATGGTTCGCGACTACACCGAGAAGTATTACGCGCCCGCCGCCCAATCCTTGCGTAAGACAGTGCAACCCAACTCCAACGGTGAACCGTTCGGTGCGGCCTGCGACCTCGCGGCCTACCGGCGGCGCGCCCAGGACGCCTGGCCGAAAATCCAGATCACCGATGTCGACAGCTCCGGGCTGCCCGACACCCCGCTGCTCGGGTCCGAGCTCACGTTGACCGCGAAGGTGCAACTCGCCGACCTGCGACCCGATGAGGTGACCGTGCAGGCGGTGCTGGGTCGCGTCGACGCCAGCAACACCCTGGTGGATCCGGTGACCGTGCCGATGCAGCACACCGGCACGGCCGACGGTGGCAATGCGATCTTTTCGACGACGACGCCGCTGCCGGCCGCCGGTCCGGTCGGATACACGGTGCGGGTGCTGCCCCACCACCCGCTGCTGGCCGGCGACAACGAACTCGGCCTCGTCACCTCCGCATGACGGGTGCGCTGAAGGTCCCGCTCGACGGGGGGCCCTACGCACTGGCTCTCGGCGCCGACGGTGCGCTGTGGGTGACGCTGGTGCACGCAGGCGCGATCGCGCGGGTGACGACCACAGGTGAGGTCGCGGTGTTCCCCGTCGACGTGCAGAGTCGCCCGTCGCTCATCACCGCGGGTGCCGACGGCGCGTTGTGGTTCACCCGCGCCGGCGACCACCGTATCGGCCGGATCACCACGGCGGGGGAGTTGAGCGCGGTTGCGCTCGGCGAGGACCGCGGCCCCTACGGCATCACCGTGGGACCCGACGAAGCGCTGTGGTTCACCGCGATGGCCTCCGGTGAGGTCGGCCGGATCTCGCTCGACGGGCAGGTGACCGATCGCCATGCGGTCGGCGGCGCGCCGGCGATGATCACGACCGGACCCGACGACGCGTTGTGGTTCACCCTCAACCAGGCCAACGCGATCGGTCGGCTGTCGCCGCCGGATGGCCTGACCGTGCGCGAATTGCCCACTGCTGCAGCGGGTCCGGTGGGAATCGCCGCAACGCACGATGACGCGGTGTGGTTCACCGAGATCCGCGCCGAGAAACTCGGCCGCATCCCGCTTGACGACGCGATCCAGGAGATCGACCTGCCCGGTAAACCACACGCGGTGGTGGCCGATCCCGACGACGGCGTGTGGGTGAGCCTGTGGGGGTCGCATCAGATCGCCAGGGTCAGTGGCGACGGCGAGATCGTCGTCATCGACCTCCCGCAGGGTAGCGAGCCGCACGGGCTGGCGATCGGCCCCGACGGCGCACCGTGGGTCGCGCTGGAGGCCGGCTACGTGTTGCGGATGCCGACCTGAGACCTGTGCCGCGCAATTATCCGGACACTCGTACAGCAGCCGCGGCGGCCCAGGTAGGTTGCCCTCCAGTGCGTCAATTACCGCGACGCGTGGCGAAGGACTTCAGCAGTGACGGTTGGACATGGGTTGCGGGGCGCCATCACCTTCCTGGCGATCAGCGGGCTGCTCGGAGGGCTGGCAGCTGCCACGGCGTCGGCCGAACCGGCGATCGAGCCCGTCGTCGACGTGGCGCCCGCCGCACCGCCACCAGAGGGCGCACTCGCACCTGACGCGCCACGGCCGCACGACGACGGTGCGGTCGCATCCACGCCGCCGGTGGTGAAGGAGGCTCCCGACGGTTGGCGTCTGGAACTGGGCGCCAGGGACGAGACCCAGGCCCCGGTTCCTCCGCTGACGACGGCGCTGTCGTCGCGCGAGTACGTGGTCGGCGGCACCTACACCGGCAAGCTGAGCGGTCCCGACGACGGCAGCACTCCGGGGGGCACCCTCGAGGTCGGCTACGAGATCGGCTGCGGCATCGACATGAGCACGTCCAACGGCGTCTCGCTGACCGGCACCGCGGGCATCAACCCGTCGCTGGGAATTCTGGGCATCGACGCCGCCGGACCGGTGGAGCTCGGGGTATTGCCCAGCGTCGGCGGCAATATCGGCGGCGGTATCACCGTCGGCCTCAAACCCGGTCTGATCAACGTGGTTCCGGTGACGAAAAAGGAGTTCACCGGCGCCGAGCCGTGGGTGATGGTGAGCGACTTCCGGGTCAAGATCGACGGCTGCGTCGGCGAGTCGTTCATCCGCTCGTATGCGTTCTTGACTCGCTCCACCGAGATGTCGGAGGCGATCGTCGCCTGGTACGGCGTGACCAAACACATTTAGCGGCTCAGCTCAGCCGCGAGCAACCCGCTGTCATGAGAAGCGTTTGAAGCAGCGGTCCTGATCGCCGAGCACCCCGATGCGGAACGCGTCGATCCGGGAAAACCCGGATGGCACCGACTCACCGTTGACATCGCTGGCGACCAAGCCGTTGGTGAGGATGCCCGACACCGCCTCGTCGACGTCGCCCGCGGTCAGCGCGACGGTGTTGCCGTCGGGCGTGGTGACCGACTTCGACAGCATCGTGGTGGCCACACCGGTCAGACAGGCGGTGCGCAGCGCAGCCTCGGCGTCGTCGAGCGCGACGCCGCCGCGCTGGTGCTGGATCGCCTGCATGTAGCGCGACACCAGCACCGAGTAGGCGGTGTTGTCGCCGGTGGCCAGCCCGACACCGCCGCTGGTGACGTCTAACGTGCCCATCCGGGCCAGCTCGTCGAGGTCGACGGCGATGGTGTTGGTGGCCGGGCAGTACGCCACCGGCGGGCTCGGTCGGGTGCCGGGACAGTCGGCGACCGCAAAGCTCAGCCGCGGCGGATCGGCGGGCTCGAAGAGAATGTTCAGCACGTCAATGATGGCGCGCACCGAGGTCTCGCTGACTTCCCACTCGCCCGTCTCGTTTTCGTCGAGCAGCACGGGCAGATCGCCTCGGCGCTGGCCGATTTCGCGCATGTCGATCGAGGCGCATGCGGCCGCGCCGTCGGTGAAGCCGAACTGGAACGCCGAGAGCCGTTCGAACGCCGAGCCGTGCGCGTCGACCCCGGCGTCCGGGTCGGTCTCGCTCATCAGCGGATCGCGGAACGCGATCACCGCGGCCAGCACGTTGTTGAGGCCTTCGCCGGTGGACAGCGTGAACCGCGGCGAGTGGTCCTCGGCCACCCAGCGCATGTAGACCCCGGCCAGGCAGTCGGCTTGCTGTTCGGCGACCAAGGTGGGGGTGATATCGCCGACCATCTTGGCCTGTCGCTGCACGGCGTGGCCGTACTCGTGGGCGAGCACCATCGTGACGCCCATGTCGCCGTAGGCGTGCTGCAGGTCGGGCAGCAGTTCGCCGCGGTCCCAGCCGATGGTCTGGTCGTCGTGGCAGAAGCCGGCGTTGACCAGGCCGTAGGTGTCGCCGCCGCAGAACTCGATGCTGTCGAATCCGTTGGCGTCCCAGGAGATCAGGGCCTTCACCCGGCGGAACGCGCCGCCGAGCGGCTCGCGGTAGGCGTCGGACCAGAATTCCTCGATGTCGCTGACGGCCTGGCGGGCCAGTTCGTCGACGTCGCCGCCGTCGGTGCCGTGGACCTTGCGGGTCGGTTCGGCGGCGTCGGGCCGCAGCCCGGTCGGTCCGTCGGTCGCCGGCATACCCGCGACGCGGAACGGGTCGGCGAACACCGAGACGGGTTGGCCCTGCAATGTCGCCGTACATGCCGCGACGAGCAGCGCCGACGCCGCAGCGAGCACGGCGCCCACCAGGTGTCGTCGACCCATGGGAATACCTAATACGCCCAAAGGGACATTTGGGCGTAAAAGTGCGAGTGAATTTCGTTAATACATCGATCTCGGCGCAAGAGGGTCAGGCACCGCGCAGCCGCTGCAACGCCTGGCGCACCCGCATCGGATCGGTCGTGGCCCAGAACGGCGGCAGCGACGCGCGCAGGTAGCTGCTGTAGCGCGCCGTGGCCATCCGCGAGTCGAGCACCGCGACGACGCCGCGGTCCTCCACAGTGCGCAGCAATCGGCCCGCGCCCTGAGCCAACAGCAGAGCCGCGTGACTGGCGGCGATGGCCATGAACCCGTTGCCGCCGCGGGCCGCCACCGCACGCTGACGCGCGGTGAGCAACGGATCGTCGGGCCGCGGAAACGGGATGCGGTCGATGAGCACCAGCGACAGCGACGGGCCCGGCACGTCGACGCCCTGCCACAACGACAACGTGCCGAACAGCGACGTCTCGGGATCCTCGGCGAACCGCTTCACCAGCGCCGACGTGGTGTCCTCACCCTGGCACAGCACCGGGGTGTCGAGGCGCTCGCGCATGATCTCGGCGGCGGCCTTGGCCGCCCGCATCGACGAGAACAGGCCCAGCGTGCGCCCGCCCGCTGCGGTCACCAGCGCCGCGATCTCCTCGAGTTGTTCGGCTGAACCAGTCCCGTCGCGTCCTGGCGGCGGCAGATGCGCGGCGACGTAGAGAATGCCCGACTTGGCGTGCTCGAACGGCGACCCGACGTCGATACCGCGCCACTTGGTGTCCTCGCCGAGCCCCCAGGCCGCGGCCATCGCGTCGAATGTGCCGCCGATGGTCAGCGTCGCCGACGTCAACACGGTCGTCGAATGCTCGAACAGCCTGCCGCGCAACAACCCTGCCACCGACAGCGGCGCCACCCGCAGCACCGCGCGCACGTTGCCGCGGTTGTCCTCGTGGTCCAGCCAAACCACGTCGGTGCGGTCAGGGATGGCCGGCACGAACGAGTCGAGGATGCGCGACGCAGTGTCGGCGACGTCGGTCAGTGCGGTGGCGGCCTCCGCGCGCGCCGACGCGGCCTTCGGGTCGGCCGGGCTGGTGTCGATCGCCGAACGCACTCCGTGGGCGGCGTCGCGGAGCGCGGTCAGATAGGTTGCCAACTCGTCGTCCAGCATGTCGATGCGCCCAGGCGTGGCGTCGTGGATCACCGACGTGATCGTCGCGGTCGCCGCCTCCAGCCGTTGTGCGAGTTCGGCATCGACGAGGCGCGCCGCGCGGCGCTGCGCCACCCCGAGCGACGTGGCCGACAGCTCACCGGTGGCCACCGACGTCACCCGGTCGACCAGTTCGTGCGCCTCGTCGACGACCAGCAGGCGGTGCTCGGGCAGCACGGCCGCATCGGAGATCGCGTCGATGGCCAGCAGCGCGTGGTTGGTGACAACGACATCGGCGTGCCCGGCTTTGTCGCGGGCCCGCTCGGAAAAGCAGTCGGTGCCGAACGGGCACCGCGACACCCCGATGCACTCCCGCGCCGACACACTGACCTGCGACCACGATCGGTCCGGAACCCCCGGGGTCAGCTCGTCGCGATCACCGGTGTCGGTGTTCGACGACCACGCGATCAGCCGCTGTACATCCCGGCCCAACGCGCTGGCGGCCATCGGCTCGAACAGCTCCTCCTGCGGCCGGTCTTCGGGTTCGGCCGCAGCCGACCCGTTGTGAATCTTGTTCAGGCACAGGTAGTTTCCCCGGCCCTTCAACAACGCGAACCCCGGGGCGCGTGGCAGCACGTCAGCCAGCGACTCTGCCAGCCGCGGCAGGTCGCGGTCCACCAGTTGGCGTTGCAGCGCGATGGTCGCCGTCGACACCACGACCGGTTCCTCGATCTCGAGGGCCCGCGCGATCGCGGGCACCAGATAGGCCAACGACTTGCCGGTGCCCGTTCCGGCCTGCACCGCCAGGTGCTCACCGGTGGCAAAGGCGCGCGCCACCGCCTCGGCCATCTCGATCTGACCGCTGCGCTGGCTGCCGCCCAACGAGGCGACCGCTGTGGCCAGCAGGTCCGTGACGTCTGCCGTGGTGCCTCCTAAGTTACGCGCGAAACCATGCGGGTCGGGATCGCCGGTTCACCGCGGGACAGCGCCAGACCGTGCCACGGCAACCTTTCCAGCCCGGCGCGGACCCGGTCGCGCGCCGTCTCCAGCCTGAGGTCGCCGACCGGTTCGCCGTCGCGCACCAGCGCCTCGGTGAGCGGCCGCTCGACCAGCCCCCGCTCGTCTGCGGGCGGCTGTCCGTACAGGTGCACGACCTCCTCGACGACGGTGCCGGTGGTCTTGGCCAGCCGCGTCGCCTGTTTGCGTCCGCCGTGGGATTCCTTGTGGCTGCTGCGCTTCTCCACCGGCATCCCATCGACCTCGACGAGCTTGTACACCATGCCTGCGGTCGGTGCGCCCGATCCGGTCACCAGCGAGGTGCCGACGCCGAACATGTCCACGGGTTCGGCGCGCAGTGCGGCGATGCCGAACTCGTCGAGATCGCCGGAGACCACGATGCGGGTCCGGTGCGCGCCGAGCCGGTCGAGTTGCTCGCGGACCTGACGCGCCAGCACCCCCAGGTCGCCGGAGTCGATGCGGACCGCACCGAGTTCGGGCCCGGCTACCTCGACGGCGTTGGCTACGCCGGTGGTGATGTCGTAGGTGTCGACCAGCAGCGTGGTGCCCACGCCGAGCGCCTCGACCTGCGCCGCAAACGCCGCCTTCTCCCATTTGGATGTTCTTCGCCCGAGAGGCTCATCACCAGGCCCCGCTGCTTCGCTGTACAGCAGCGTGAACGCGTGCGCGCTGGTGCCGGCGGCGGGCACCCCGTAGACGCGCTGCGCCTCGAGGTTGGACGAGGCGCTGAACCCCGCGAGGTAGGCGGCCCGCGCGGCGGCGACGGCGGCTTGCTCATGCGTGCGCCGTGAACCCATCTCGATCAGCGAGCGCCCCTGTGCCGCCGACACCATGCGCGCGGCCGCCGACGCGATTGCGCTGTCGTGGTTGAAGATCGACAGCGCAAGGGTTTCCAGGACCACGCACTCGCCGAATGTGCCGTGCACGGACAGCACCGGCGAGCCCGGGAAATACAGCTCGCCCTCGCCGTACCCGTCGATGTCGCCGCGGAACCGGTAGTCGGCGAGGTAGGCCAGCGTCTCGGGGTCGCAGAAGTCCGAAAGCGCCGCGAGCGCGGCGTCGTCGAACGTGAACTGCGCCAACGACTGCACGAACCGGGCGGTACCGGCGACCACGCCGTAGCGGCGGCCCTCGGGCAGACGTCGGGCGAAAACCTCGAAGGTCGTCCGCCGGCGCGCAGTGCCGTCGCGCAGGGCGGCCGCGAGCATCGTCAGCTCGTACTTGTCGGTAAACAACGCCACAGCCGGCCGGGTCACACCGCAACCGTAGTAGTTAAAGGCCCTCGATATGCCCCGGCTATCCTGAAGAACATGGTTACGCCGGCCAAGGCTCGACCGGGAACCCGCGAGGAGCGTGACGTCGCCACGCACGAGGCGGCCGACGTCCCTTGGGTGACGATCGTCTGGGACGACCCGGTCAACCTGATGACCTATGTGACGTACGTTCTCCAGAAGCTGTTCGGCTACAGCGAGCCGCACGCGACCAAACTCATGCTGCAAGTGCACAACGAAGGTAAGGCCGTGGTGTCGGCGGGCAGCCGTGAGTCGATGGAGGTCGATGTGTCCAAACTCCATGCCGCCGGCTTGTGGGCGACCATGCAACAGGACCGCTGACAGAGCAGTGCGTAAATGGAAGCGGGTCGAGACTCCCGACGGCCCGCGGTTCCGGTCGGCGTTGGCCGCGCATGAGGCCGCGTTGCTGCACAGCCTCGCCACCTCGATGATCGGTATGCTCGATGAGCGCCAATCCACCGCTCCCGCAGATGAATTGGAACAGATCACCGGTATCCGCACCGGAAACTCCGCCCCGCCGCAGGACGAAACGATGAAACGCCTGCTGCCCGACTTCTACCGGTCCCAGACCGACCATCCCGCTGGTTCGGGCACGGCCGAATCCCTCAACAGCGCGTTGCGCAGCCTGCACGAGCCCGAGATCATCGACGCGAAACGCCAAGCCGCACAGCAACTTCTGGACACCATTCCGCAGGCGGGCGGCAAGCTGGAGCTGACCGAGGGGGACGCGCAGGCGTGGGTCGCTGCGGTAAACGACATGCGGCTGGCGCTGGGCACGATGCTCGGGGTCGCGTCGGGCGGACCCGACGCGCTGCCCGACGACCATCCGTTGGCAGGGCACCTGGACGTGTACCAGTGGCTGACGGTGCTGCAGGAATATCTTGTCCTCGGGCTCATGGGCAAGTCGCGTTGATGAGCGCCATCGGCGGAAAGAGAGAGCGGAAAGAGAGAACAGTGACGGGTTCGATCACCGACGTCGCCGGCATCCTAGTCGGTCAGCACCATCAAATCGACGCCGATGCCACGCTCGGGTCCGGATGGGCCAGTGGCACCACGGTGGTGCTGGCGCCGCCCGGCACGGTCGGCGCCGTCGACGGCCGCGGTGGTGCCCCGGGCACCCGCGAGACCGACCTGCTCGACCCGAGCAACTCGGTGCGCCACGTCGACGCCGTGGTGCTGTCGGGTGGCAGCGCGTTCGGGTTGGCCAGCGCCGACGGCGTGATGCGGTTCCTGGAGGACCAGGGCCGCGGGGTGGCGATGGAGGGCGGGGTGGTGCCGATCGTGCCCGCCGCGGTGGTCTTCGACCTGCCCGTCGGCGGCTGGGCGTGCCGGCCGACGCCGGAGTTCGGCTACACCGCCGCCCAGAGCGCAGGCACCGAGGTGGCGCTCGGCACCGTCGGCGCGGGCACCGGAGCGCGCGCCGGCGTGCTCAAAGGCGGCGTCGGCACGGCGTCGACGACGCTCGAATCGGGCGTGACCGTCGGGGCGCTGGTGATCGTCAACTCCGCCGGTGACGTGGTGGACCCGGCGACCGGGTTGCCGTGGCTGGCCGACCAGGTCGACGAACTGGGCCTGGTAGCGCCGCCGCACGACCAGATCGCCGCCTACGCCGGAAGGCACCAGGAGTTCAGCCCGCTCAACACCACGATCGCCGTAGTCGCCACCGACGCGGTCCTGAGCAAGGCGGGGTGTCGGCGCGTCGCCGTCGCCGCGCACGACGGTCTGGCCCGCACCATCCGCCCGTGCCACACCCCGTTGGATGGCGATACGGTGTTTGCGCTGGCCACCGGTGCTGTCGAGGTACCGCTGGACCCCACCACCCCGGCCTCGATGTCGCCGGAGACGCCGCTGATCACCGCGATCGGGGCGGCCGCCGCGGACTGTCTGGCCCGCGCGGTGCTGGCGGGTGTGCTGGCGGCGGAGTCGGTGGCCGGAATACCGACGTACCGGGACATGTTGCCCGGAGCATTCGGGTGACCCGTCCACGAACAGGGCCCGTAGAAAGGGAATGACAGTGCTGGTGATCCGCGCCGACCTGGTCGACGCCATGGTCGCGCACGCCCGCGCCGACCACCCCGACGAGGCGTGCGGGATCATCGCCGGACCGGAGGGCTCCGATCGTCCCGAGCGGTTCATCGCGATGGTCAACGCCGAACGGTCCCCGACCTTCTACCGCTTCGACTCGATGGAGCAGCTGAAGGTGTGGCGGGCGATGGAGGAGGCCGGTGAGACGCCCATCGTCATCTACCACTCCCACACCGCGACCGAGGCGTACCCCAGCCGCACCGACATCTCTCTCGCTTTCGAACCCGACGCCCACTATGTGCTGGTGTCGACCCGCGATCCCGACGCGCACGAACTGCGCAGCTACCGCATCGTCGACGGCGTCGTCACCGAGGAACCCGTCAAGATCGTCAAGCAGTACGAGGAGCAACCATGACCGTGAACGTCTCGATCCCAACCATCCTTCGCCCCCACACCGGCGGTGAAAAGCGGGTGACCGCATCCGGTGACACCTTGGCCGCCGTCATCAGCGACCTCGAGACGAACTACTCCGGCATCGCCGAACGGCTCGTCGATAACGGCAAGCTGCACCGCTTCGTCAACATCTACGTCAACGACGAGGACGTGCGGTTCTCCGGCGGGCTGGACACCTCGATATCCGACGGCGACTCGGTGACCATCCTTCCCGCCGTGGCAGGAGGCTGAGTGGGCGCCCGATGACCCGTTACGAGTCACTGCTCGACGCGCTTGGTGACACCCCGCTGGTCGGGCTGCGCCGGCTGTCGCCGTGCTGGGACGACGCGCCCGACGGCGCACCGCACGTGCGGCTGTGGGCCAAGCTCGAGGACCGCAACCCCACCGGCTCCATCAAGGACCGCCCCGCGCTGCGGATGATCGAAGACGCCGAACGCGGCGGCCTGCTGCAGCCCGGCGCGACGATCCTAGAGCCCACCAGCGGCAACACCGGGATTTCGTTGGCGATGGCCGCGCTGCTCAAGGGCTACCGAATGATCTGCGTGATGCCCGAGAACACCTCGATCGAACGCCGTCAGCTGCTCGAGCTCTACGGCGCGCAGATCATCTTCTCCCCGGCCGAAGGCGGATCCAACACCGCGGTGGCGCACGCGAAAGAGCTTGCGCAACAGAACCCGTCGTGGGTGATGCTCTATCAATACGGCAACGCGTCCAACACCCTGTCGCACTACGAGGGCACCGGGCCTGAGCTGTTGGCCGACCTGCCCGAGATCACCCACTTCGTCGCAGGCCTCGGCACCACGGGCACGCTGATGGGCACCGGGCGCTATCTGCGTGAGCAGGTCCCCGACGTGCAGATCGTGGCCGCCGAACCCCGCTACGGCGAAGGGGTTTACGCGCTGCGCAACATCGACGAGGGGTTCATCCCCGAGCTGTACGACCCCGACGTGCTGACCACCCGCTTCTCCGTCGGCTCCTATGACGCCGTCAAACGCACCCGCGAACTGGTCCAGGTCGAGGGCATATTCGCCGGCATCTCCACCGGCGCGGTGCTGCACGCCGCGCTGGGCATGGCCGCCAAGGCGGTCAAGTCAGGTCAGCGCGCCGACATCGCATTCGTGGTCGCCGACGCCGGTTGGAAGTATCTGTCGACCGGTGCCTACGCCGGTAGCCTGGATGAGGCTGAAGACGCGTTGGAAGGACAGCTGTGGGCATGACAGGCACGGGCGGATACCCAGGCGCACCTGGGCCCGCGCAGCCAAAGAAGCGCCCCGCCTGGCTGGTCGGCGGCCTGACCATCGTCAGTTTCGTGGTGCTGCTGTGGCTGATCGAGCTGTGGGACTCGCTGACCGGACATCGCCTGGACGACAACGGAATTCGACCGCTGGAAAGCGACGGGCTGCTGGGCATCCTGTTCGCCCCGCTGCTGCATTCGGACTGGGATCACCTGATCGCCAACTCCATTCCCGCGCTGGTCCTCGGATTCCTGATGACGCTGGCGGGGATGTCGCGGTTCATTTTCGCCACCGCGATCGTGTGGATCCTCGGCGGCTTCGGCACTTGGTTGATCGGCAATGTCGGCACGTACTGCCCGTACGTGCGCTGCGAAACCAATCACATCGGCGCGTCAGGGCTGATCTTCGGCTGGCTGGCGTTTCTGATCGTGTTCGGTTTCTTCACCCGCAAGATCTGGCAGATCGTCATCGGCGTGGTCGTGTTGCTGCTCTACGGCAGCATTCTGCTCGGCGTGCTGCCCGGCACCCCGGGCGTCTCCTGGCAGGGCCACCTGAGCGGGGCGGTCGCCGGCGTCATCGCGGCCTACGTGCTGTCGGGGCCCGAACGTAAGGCGCGGGCGCTGCGACGGCCGGTCGAGCCGCCGCGGCTGACGTGACCGGACCTTCGGTGGACGCGGCTCTGCCGGTCGGCATCTTCGATTCGGGGGTCGGCGGGCTGACGGTCGCCCGCGCGATCATTGACCAGCTACCCGACGAGGACATCGTCTACGTCGGCGACACCGCCAACGGACCCTACGGGCCGCTGACCATTCCACAGATCCGCGCGCATGCGCTGGCGATCGGCGACGACCTGGTGGCGCATGGCGTCAAGGCCTTGGTGATCGCCTGCAACTCCGCGTCGGCGGCGTGCCTGCGCGACGCCAGGGAACGCTACGCGCCGGTGCCCGTCGTCGAGGTGATCCTGCCCGCGGTGCGGCGTGCGGTGGCCGCAACCCGCAACGGCCGCATCGGGGTCATCGGCACCGAGGCGACCATCACGTCGGGGGCCTACCAGGACGCCTTCGGGGCCGCGCGCGACACCGAGGTGACCGCGGTGGCGTGTCCGCGGTTCGTTGACTTCGTCGAGCGGGGTGTGACCAGTGGGCGCCAGGTGCTGGGCCTGGCCGAGGGCTACCTCGAACCGCTGCAACGCGCCGAAGTCGACACCCTGGTGTTGGGCTGCACCCACTATCCGATGCTGTCGGGGCTGATCCAGTTGGCGATGGGTGATCATGTGACGCTGGTGTCCAGCGCGGAGGAGACTGCCAAGGACTTGCTACGGGTGCTCACCGAACTGGATCTGCTGCGTCCCCACCGCGAGCAGCCGGACGGCCGCGGTGCGCAGCGGATCTTCGAGGCGACCGGTGAACCTGAGTCGTTCACCGCACTTGCCGCCCGGTTTCTCGGTCCGTCACTGGACGGTGTTCGACCTGTTCAACGTCACGTCGGGGCCGGGAAGTGATCTACCGCAGGAAAGAAGCGCAAACGCGCCATGTCTTCGTCACATGAGTGACGGGCATGGCAAGCTAGAGAGCGTGCGAATCACCGTACTCGGTTGCTCCGGCAGTGTCGTCGGACCTGATTCGCCAGCGTCTGGTTATTTGATCACGGCTCCGGATACCCCGCCGCTGGTAGTCGATTTCGGCGGCGGCGTGTTGGGTGCGCTGCAGCGCTACGCCGATCCCAACGATGTGCATGTGTTGCTTTCGCATCTGCACGCCGACCACTGCCTTGACCTTCCCGGGTTGTTCGTCTGGCGCCGCTACCACCCGGCGCCGGCCCAGGAGCCCGGCGTGCTGTACGGGCCGGCGAACACGTGGGCGCGGCTCGGCGCAGCGTCATCGCCGGAGGGCGGTGAGATCGACGATTTCTCCGACGTTTTCGAGGTGCGCCACTGGGTGCACGACGAGCCGGTGACGATCGGCGCACTGACCGTGGCGCCGCATCTTGTTTGTCACCCGACCGAGTCCTACGGTCTGCGCTTCACCGATCCGTCTGGTGCGACGTTCGTCTACAGCGGTGACACCGGCTACTGCGAAGCGCTGATCGACCTGGCCCGCGACGCCGACGTGTTCCTCTGCGAGGCGTCGTGGACGCATTCCGAGGACCGGCCGCCCAACCTGCACCTGTCGGGCACCGAGGCCGGGCGGGCGGCCGCCGAGGCCGGCGTCGGCGAACTGTTGCTGACCCATATCCCGCCGTGGACGTCGCGTGAGGACGTCATCAGCGAAGCGAAGGCGGAGTTCAACGGCCCGGTGCACGCGGTGGTGTGCGGGGAGACGTTCGACGTCCCCCGCAAGTGAGCTTTTCCCGCCCAAAGGGACAAGCGGGCGCGACAAAACGTCGACCTCGGCGATGACGGTGGCACCCGATAGGGTTGGCCCGTGTCCACACGAGAAGACGGCCGACGCGACGACGAACTGCGGCCGGTGCGCATCACCCGCGGTTTCACCACCCATCCCGCCGGGTCAGTGCTGGTGGAGTTCGGCGAGACCCGCGTCATGTGCACCGCCAGCGTCACCGAAGGTGTGCCGCGCTGGCGCAAGGGCACTGGGCAGGGCTGGCTGACCGCCGAATACGCGATGCTGCCCGCGGCCACCCACGAACGCTCGGACCGTGAGTCGGTCAAGGGCCGTGTCGGCGGGCGCACGCAAGAGATCAGCCGGCTCGTCGGCCGGTCGCTGCGCGCGTGCATCGACCTGGGGGCGCTGGGGGAGAACACCATCGCGATCGACTGCGACGTGCTGCAGGCCGACGGCGGCACTCGCACCGCCGCAATCACCGGCGCCTACGTGGCGCTGGCCGACGCGGTGACCTACCTCTCGGCGGCCGGTAAGTTGTCGGACCCGCGGCCGCTGTCGTGCGCGATCGCAGCGGTCAGCGTCGGCGTCGTCGACGGTCGCATCCGCGTCGACCTGCCCTACACCGAGGACTCCCGCGCCGAGGTCGACATGAACGTCGTCGCCACCGACACCGGAACGCTCGTGGAGATCCAGGGCACCGGGGAAGGCGCGACGTTCCCGCGATCGACGCTGGACAAGATGCTCGACGCCGCGATGGCGGCCTGCGAACAGATCTTCGAAATCCAGCGCCAGGCACTGGAATTGCCTTATCCCACGGAGTTGCCCGAATCTGCGGAGCCGGCGAAGAAGGCGTTCGGAAGCTGACCACGCTGCTGGTGGCCAGCCGCAACCGCAAGAAGCTGGCCGAACTGCACCGGGTGCTCGACGCCGCGGGGGTATCCGGGTTGACCTTGCTGTCCCTGGACGACGTGGCGCCGTTCGACGAAGCCCCGGAGACCGGGGCGACGTTCGAAGAGAACGCATTGGCCAAGGCGTGCGACGCATTTCGGGCCACCGGGCTGGCCACGGTTGCTGACGACTCCGGGCTGGAAGTCGACGCGTTGAACGGGATGCCGGGGGTGTTGTCGGCGCGGTGGTCGGGCGTGGCCGGCGGTGCCGCCGAAAGGGACCAAGCCAACACCGCGTTGCTGCTGGCGCAATTGCGCGACGTGCCCGACGAGCGGCGCGGGGCGGCGTTCGTGTCGGCGTGCGCACTGGTGTTTGACGCGGGCGGCGGCCAAAGAGAAGCAGTCGTACGTGGGACCTGGCCCGGCAGCATCGCGCGTGAACCGCGCGGCGACGGCGGCTTCGGCTACGACCCGGTGTTCCTACCGGCGGGTGCGACGCGCACCGCCGCGGAGCTGAGCCCGGCGGAGAAGGACGCCGTATCGCATCGCGGGCGGGCGTTGGCCGCGCTGCTGCCGGTGCTGCGTGAACTGGCCGGCTAGCCGAATTTTGTATAGCTGATCTAATCGGTAGCATGCCCGAGGTGCGCAGCCGCTTCGCTACCTCACGTGCCGAGGGCCCGCGCACCCGGCACCCCGCGATCGTTGTCGCGGTGCTCGCGGCCGCCGGTATCAGCGTGTCGCTGATGCAGACCCTGGTGATCCCGCTGATCCCCGAACTTCCCATGCTGCTGCACACCAACGCCGCGAACGCATCGTGGATGATCACCGCGACGCTGCTCACCGCGTCGGTGGCGACCCCGGTGTTCGGCAGGCTCGGCGACATGTACGGCCCCAAGCCGATTCTTCTTCTCTGCGCCGTCATCCTGACGGTCGGTTCGTTGATCGCGGCGACGACGAGCGCGTTGCTTCCGGTGCTCATCGGCCGCGCGCTGCAGGGGTTCGGCATCCCGATCATTCCGTTGGGCATCAGCGTGTTGCGGGCGTCGGTACCGCCGCACCGGGTGGGCACCGCGATGGGACTGATGAGCTCGTCACTGGGTGTGGGCGGAGCCCTGGGCCTTCCGCTGTCGGCGATCATCGCCGACCGCTTCGACTGGCACGCGCTGTTCTGGTTCGCCGCCGCGCTGGGTATCGCGTCGGGTCTGCTGTTCGCGGCGCTGGTTCCGCGGATACCGCCGACGTCGACCGACCGGTTCGACCCGCTCGGCGCGCTCGGCCTCGGTGTCGGGCTCGTGACGTTGCTGCTCGGCATCTCCAAGGGCGGGGATTGGGGCTGGACGAGTGCGACGACGCTGGGGATGTTCATCACGTCGTTCGTCGTCTTCGGCCTGTTCGGGCTGTGGCAGTTCCGCACCGCCGCGCCGATCGTCGACCTGCGCACCACGTTGAAGCGGCCCGTGCTCAGCACCAACGTGGCGTCGATCGCGGTGGGTTTCGCGCTGTTCGCAATGTCGTTGATCGGACCGCAGGTCCTGGAACTACCGCCGGCAACCGGTTATGGGTTGGGCCAGAGCATGTTTCAGGCCGGGCTGTGGTTGGCGCCCGGGGGTCTGGCGATGATGGTCTCGGCGCCGATCGCGTCTCGAGTGGCCGCGGCGCGCGGCCCGAAGTTCACGTTGATCGTCGGCAGCCTGATCGTCTCCGGGTCGTATCTGGCCGGTTTGGTGATGATCGGCAGCGCGTGGCAGGTGTCGGTGTTCAACGTGTTGGTCAGCATCGGGGTGGGGTTCGCGTTCGCGTCGATGCCCGCTTTGATCAACGCCGCGGTGCCGATCTCCGAAACCGCTGCGGCCAACGGTATCAACGCGCTGGCGCGGTCGCTGGGAACGTCCATCTCGAGCGCCGTCGTGGGTGCGGTCCTTGCGGGGATGACGATCTCGGTCGCGGGCCAGGCCTATCCGACGCTGACCGCCCTGCGGATCGCGCTGGTGATCGCCGCCGCCATGGCCGCACTCGCCGCGTTGCTTGCCGTGTTGATTCCGGCTGGGGTGGGTGGCGTCGACGAATCCGCCGCCCCGATGCGGGAACCGGTTACAAGCCGAAGCGGTCCTTGATCTCCTTGGTCTGCACCTGCTCGACGATGATGCCGACAAGGGGGATGGTGCCGGCCAGCAGCACGCCGATGGTCTTGGCGATCGGCCAGCGCACCTTCACCGCAAGGTTGGCGGTGAAGAGCAGATAGACGAAGTACACCCAGCCGTGCACGACGGCGATCCAGTTCAAGCCCTCGACGTGGTACACGTACTTCATCACCATCTCGTAGCACAGCGCGATCAGCCAGATACCCGTCGTCCAGGCGAGGATGCGGTAGCCGAGCAGCGCCTTGCGGATGGCGTCGATCGGGGTAGTGGGCGCAGGCGTTTCGGTCATGTCGTCGGCTGTTCCTTGTCTTTCTTTGCGGAGTCTTTCTCTGCGAGCTCGGCGAGGTAGGCGTTGTACTCCCGCAACGCTGGATCGCCGTCTGTGGCGGGCTCCGGCGTATGTCGTTCGGGCAGCAACCCGGCAGGGATCTCGGTGACGGTATCGCGGCTGGTCGGTTCCGGCGGGGCCTCTTCGTAACGGACGAACTTGTAGTACGCGTACACGAGGAATCCGGCGAACATCGGCCATTGCAGCGCATAGCCCAGGTTCTGGAAATCACCGGATGTCGACTCGAAGCGGCTCCACTGCCACCACGCCAGGGCCAGGCAGCCGGCGGCGCCGACGATCACCAATGCGATGAGCGCCGGTCTGCTACGCCGTGTAGTGGACACGGTTCAACGGTACCGCGATGGCCTTCGGCCCGACGAACTCATCCAGCCGCGCAGTGGCCGCCTTGCGATAAATGGAGACGATGTACTTGCTCGACCGGGTCCAGGGGATGTCGCGCTTGTCGAGCGCGGCGGTGAACAGCTCCGGAATGTCTTCGGATCGGTTCGTGAAGTGGTACCGGATGCTATAGATCATGTTGGACCCCGCGATCGTTGGCGACGACGCGGCAGCCGTCGCTGTGGATGAGGCCGAGGACGAACTCTTCGGTTACCTGGTCGACGAGCGCCTGCTGCCAGGGCTCGAGTTTGATCGACCTCTCATGCTTCTTGCCCGCACCGTGCTGGGGAAGTTAGGCAGGGCCAATGCTTCGAGTACAGCCACACGTCAACGCAACCGTCGGAGCGGCGAAGGACTCGGGCCTACTGTCCAGGCATCAACAGGTCGATCGCCTGACGACAGCGCTCGATTATCGGTGGATACTTTGCATCAAGAGTGATTCGTAAAATGAAGGTCCTCGGGTGCCGAGAAATGCAGCCGTCACCCAGGTACAAGCCGAGCAGATAGGCGTACGGTACTGCGGCGACCGCAGCAAAATCATGCTCGATCGCGCAAAGAGAGGATTCTGAGGAGTGGCGCGGTAGACGTCGGGGCAGGCGTCTTAGATCGCAAACGGTCCTTCGCGGGATACCGGTTAGCCGGGCAATGGCGCAGTCATTGAATCCAGCCGCAACTAGACCAAGCACAGCGTCGACCTCATCTGAAGAACGCACTCTTCGCCCCTGTCCTGGGTGATCAAACTCAAGGTATGGGACGCTGCCGACATATTTATTGCCGGAGAAGAGCTGTACGATCGGCGCATTGCGCGAGTGGCGGAACGGCAGACGCGGTGGCTTTAGGTGCCATTGTCCTTTGGACGTGGGGGTTCAAATCCCCCCTCGCGCACTCATCTTTGCGCAGCCGACGGTTTGCTGTGCCGCCTAGGTCCTCGGTGACACGACCTCGGGTTCGGCGGACTGCCTGACGAAACAGACGATGCTGCCCGCGGTGCTCACCGCGGCGATCGAGCCGAACACCAGGGCCAGCATTCCATCCCCGACCGTCCAGCTGGCCAGCGCTATCGCGATCGCGATCACGCCTGCGACGTTGAGGAACAGTCCGGTTGTCGCGATGGCCTCCGACCATGCCTCGGACTTCATGTCGTCAGAAGGTGCGGAGGTCCCCCCGTGCATCAGTACTCCCATCGGCGATCCAACTCAGTTGCCGATGAATTGACCTCTCAGGAAATTTCTAAACGCGTTGATGCCGAGAGAACGTCAGGCGGAGTGCTCGATCGTGTCCTGGCGATGGCGCACCGGGAAGCCGTTGAGTTCGGCGAGCGAGCGCAGTTGCCTCAGCGCGAACCGCCGGGCACGACCCGATTCCGGGATCAAAATGCCTGCCCATATGCCCTCGGCCGCCGGCGTCTCACACGCCTCCTGCGCGCACCGCCAGCGTCGCGGGCAGGCGCGACAGATCGCTTTGGCACCCTCGTCGGCGCTCATCGTCCAGCGGTCCGGATCGCGCGTGCAGGCACCGAGCGGGCTTTCATCGGCGGTCTTCCGATCGGCCAGCGTGTTGCCCGGCCACGCGACCACCCCAGGTGGCCGCGCATTGACCCCTTCGCGGTTCTGCATCTGTTGGCCTTCCGATGTCGCCGGTTCAGACCGCCGGCAAGCCGACAATACACGTGTATCGGAACTGACGATACAGGCGTATTGCTACGCTGCCACGGTGACAGTGACCGCCGACACGAGCACACGGTCGAGCGTCGAGAAAATCCGTGACGCGGCATTGCGGAGTTTTGCCACGACCGGAACGGGGATGACGTCATTGCGCGCAGTGGCCGCGGCTGCCGGCGTGTCCCTCGGTCTGGTCCAGCACCACTTCACGACGAAGGCCGGTCTGATCCAGGCCGTCGACGACTACGTGATGTCGGTGGTGAACGCGACCCTGTCGGAGCCCGTCCCCGAACCGCCCAGCGATTCGATCTCCGACATCGGGCAGCGGGTCACCCAGTTGGTCAACGAGCACCCCGACGTCATCGACTACGTCGGGCGTGCCCTGACCGACGGCAGCGCGCTGGGGCGCAAGTTGTTCGACGCACTGGCGGCCATGGGTGCGGCCCGCTGGCAACAGCGCACCGAGTTGGGGCTGACCCGGCCCGATCTGGACCCGACGTGGGCGACGCTGAACCCGCTCGTACTCGCGCTGGGCACCTTTATCCTGCGCGCGCACATCGAGCGGCACCTGCCCGAACCGTTCACCACGCCCACACAGCTGCAGCGTTGGCAGAACGCCGTCGACGGGCTGTTGCGCGACGGGCAGATACGCGACTAAAGACGGTCGCTACCAACTCTTTTGCGGTAGGTAGTCGGTGTCTCACCGCAGAACTGGGCGAACGCGCGGGTGAACGAGCTGAGGCTGTCGAAGCCGACCGCCGACGACGTCGCCTGCACAGATTGGCCCGGTGCTGCCAGGAGCGCCATGGCGCGCAGCATCCGCGCGTGTAAAAGGTATGTCCGCCAAGGCATTCCGAGCGTGTCGCGGAACAACCGCCGCAGTGTGCGCTCGGATACGGCGACGGCGCGGCTGACGTCTTCGACGGTGACGGTGTCGAGGTGCTCCTTGGTGTGGGCCATGGCGGCCGCGACGATCGGGTGCTCGGATGCTGGCAGGCTCAGCGGTGCCTCGTGATCCAGCGCTTCGCTGACCAAGTTGGCCAGGGTGCGAAAGAAGCCGTCGGATATGTCGTCGCCGTGCCGCCGGTCGATCGGCCAGCGCAGCGCGTAGAGCATCATCTCCCGGATCAGCGGCGAGACCGCGATGATCCGGGCGCGGTCACCGCCGTCGGGGATCAGCAGCGGGTCGAACATCACCGCGACGGTGCGCACGTCGGGGTTCATCGTCGCCTGGTGGGCGAGTCCGGCGGGGATCCATGCCGCCTGTTGGGGCGGCAGCAGGTAGTGCGCGCAATCGGTTTCCACCTCGACGACGCCACCGACCGCGTACTCGATCTGGTGCACGTCATGGGAGTGCCACCCGGTGATCAGCGCGTCGCCGTGGTACAGGTAGCTGCCGCCCAAGGCGCGTCCGCCGCGGCGCAGGTCGATGACCCGGCGCGAGGCCGCAGCCACGTCGTTGGCCGATTCAGTCAATACTCTGTCCGATAGCGCAGAGACGGTCACGCCATTAGACGGTACTACTGGGGTATGAGCGAAGGTATGCGACCTGACGACCTGATCCTGGTGAGCATTGACGACCACGTCGTGGAGCCCCCCGACATGTTCCTGCGGCACGTGCCCGAGAAGTACAAGGCCGAGGCGCCGATCGTGGTGACCGACGACAAGGGCGTCGACCAGTGGATGTATCAGGGCCGCCCGCAAGGTGTCAGCGGGCTGAACGCGGTGGTGTCCTGGCCCGCTGAGGAGTGGGGCCGCGATCCGGCCGGGTTCGCCGAGATGCGCCCGGGGGTGTACGACGTGCACGAGCGGGTCCGCGACATGAACCGCAACGGCATCCTGGCCTCGATGTGCTTTCCGACGTTCACCGGCTTCTCCGCGCGTCACCTCAACATGACCCGCGAAGACGTCACCCTGGTGATGGTGTCGGCCTACAACGACTGGCATATCGACGAGTGGGCCGGGTCCTATCCGGACCGCTTCATCCCGATCGCGATCCTGCCGACGTGGACGCCGGAGGGGATGTGCAACGAGATCCGCAGGGTCGCGGCCAAGGGTTGCCGGGCGGTGACCATGCCCGAGTTGCCCCATCTGGAAGGCCTGCCGAGCTACCACGACGAGGACTACTGGGGCCCGGTGTTTCGCACCTTGTCCGAGGAGAACGTGGTGATGTGCCTGCACATCGGCACGGGCTTCGGCGCGATCAGCATGGCGCCCAACGCCCCGATCGACAACCTGATCATCCTGGCCACCCAGGTGTCGGCGATGTGCGCGCAGGATCTGCTGTGGGGTCCGGCGATGCGCAACTATCCCGACCTGAAATTCGCGTTCTCCGAAGGCGGTATCGGCTGGATCCCGTTCTACCTCGACCGCTCCGACCGGCACTACACCAACCAGAAGTGGCTGCGCCGCGACTTCGGTGACAAGCTGCCTTCCGACGTCTTCCGCGAGCACTCATTGGCCTGCTACGTCACCGACAAGACCTCGCTGAAGCTGCGCCACGAGATCGGCATCGACATCATCGCTTGGGAGTGCGATTACCCGCACTCAGACTGCTTCTGGCCCGATGCGCCCGAGCAGGTGCTGGCCGAGTTGAACGCCGCGGGCGCCGACGACAGCGATATCAACAAGATCACCTGGGAGAACTCATGCCGGTTCTTCAGCTGGGATCCGTTCAAGCTGACGCCGCGCGCCGAAGCGACGGTTGGTGCCTTGCGCGCCAAGGCAACTGACGTCGACGTGTCGATCCGCCCGCGCAAGGAGTGGGCACGCCTCTACGAGCAGAAGCAGCTCGCCAAAGCCTGATTGCCGGCTCGCCGGCGGGGCCTGAGCTCTACAGCGCGGTGACGCTTACCGGGATGTTGCCCTGCCGCGGCAGGCCGGTGATCGGGTCGTATTCGACTTCGGTCGGGACGAGGCGGCCGACGTTCGTGCCTCGCTCGCGGAACTCGTCGTCTTCGCTGGGCAACCCGCCGAACGCGTGGTGCATCGCGATGACGTCGTGGCGCAGGGTGTCATCGGCTTCGAGTACCGCGAAGACGCTGTCGTGGGCTGAGGTGACCCGGACTGAGTCCCCAGACGCCAGGCCGAGAGCCGCGATCGGGTCCGGATGCATGTACGCCGGGTTGTACGGTTTGCCCCGGTGCAGGGTCGCGAGGTTCGTGCCCGACGAGTTCATGAAGTTCTGATGACGCCGTGGGATCAATCGGAACGGGAACGCAGGATCGCTTCGCGCAGTGGCGAAGTCGTCGTCCAACATGCGCGCGAGTTCCGCCAGCATGTAGGCGTTGCCGACATCCAGCTTGGCCGTGCAGTCCGGGTCCCGCGGCTGGACGACCGCGTCGACGTCGAAGATCTTGCCGTGCGGGTGTCGGCGGACCTCGTCGAGCGGAATGCGCGACGTCGCGCACATCTGCTCGAACAGCTCCTCGGTGCTCAGCTCGGTCTCGCCGGTCATCTGCAGCACAACAGGAGGCGACTCCATGAACTTGCCGCCGCCGCCGCCGAAGAAGTTGACGAACCACAACTCGAGATCCATCCGTTTGGCCAGGCCGAGAAAGAACTTCCATTCCTCGGTGAGGTCCGAGCCGGCCGGTGGGTCGACGAGGCGGGGCGTGTACTGCGCATAGGCGGCGGGGATTCCGGTTCCGCTGGTGTAGTACTTGATGAGCTCGCTGCCCATTGTCATGGCTGGCGTCTCCATCTGCATCATCGGTGCGATGACGTAGTCGGCCAGCCGGGAGGTCAAGGACATTTCGGTGTCGAGGGTGACTAGAAGGTCGAGGCTCTCGAGGGCGCGTAGCGTCTTGCGCTGGTCGGGCCATGCCGCCATCGGATTGCCGCCGATGCAGATCAGCGCTTTCACTTGCCCTTCGCCTTCGAGCAGGATCTCGTCGGCCAGCGCCGCCGTCGGCATGCCGCTCACAGTGTCGGTGAGGCCACGTACCCGGAGCCTTTCGCCGTATCCCCAGCCCTCGTACGGCGGATGCGCTTGCGCCTTCGCGGTGAACGCAGGTAACAGCGTGTTGGGTCGAGTAACCCTTTCACCCGCACCCTGCCACCGGCCGCAAATGGTGGTCAGGCAAAGGCACAGATACTCGAGCAGGCTGCCGTGTAGCGCGAAGTTTGCGCCCGTGCCCGCGTTGACCATGCCGGGGCGGGCGCCTTCTGATGCGAAAAGACGTGCCGCCTCGACGAATTGCTCCTGGGGAATGTCCGCACGCTCGGCGACGTAAGCGGGTGTATAGCCGGACACCGCTGTCGCCAACGCCTCGAAACCGTCGACATTCTCGGCGATGAACGGTGCGTCGAACAGATTCTCGTTGATGATCAGGTTGATCATTCCTGCGACGATCGTGACGTCTTCGCCCGGCCGAGGCTGGATGTGGATCGCGGCCCGTGCCGCGGTCTGTGAGCGCCGGGGATCGATCACGATGAGCTTCATGCCGCGGTCGACAGCGGTCTTCAAGCCCTTCGCCGGATTCTGGCCCGGGATACCGATCGCCTTGGAGACCAACGGATTGGTCCCTATCAGCATCCAGCTGTCCGCCTCATGGAAGTCGACGTCTCCGCCAAGCCAGTGACCGTGGGCGGCGAGTGCGATCTGCTTGCCGGGCTGGTCGATCGTGTTCGCGGTGAAGAACATCGGCGACCCGATCGCTCTGATGAAGGCGTTGCCCATCAACGCGGAGGCCGGATAGGGTAGACCGTTTGTTCCCAGATATATCGCCACCGAGCGCGGTCCATGCGTGGCGATCAACTCCTGCAGCTGCGCAGCGATCTCATCCATCGCCTGCTCGGAGGCGATGGGGAAGTACGAGCCGTCAGGTGCGCGCTTCTGGTTGCGCAGGAGGCGCTGCGGGTTGTGGTGGATGTCGGGCAGCGCCCGGCCCTTGATGCAGCTGTAGCCGCCGAACATCGGGTTGTCGGGATCGCCGGTGACCTTTGTCAGGCGGCCGTCGGTCACCGTGGCCAGCACGCCGCAATGCGCGGAGCAGATCCGGCAGATACCTGGCTGCGTCGTCGTCTGCACCATGTGCAGCATGCTAAGCGATCGCACAGCGTCGCGAGTGTGATCGGCGACGCCGCTCGAAATTCAGCGGCGGTCTGCGTCGCCGGGCGGTGGATCTCCGAGTTTGAGCCGCTGCATCGAGGCGACAATCGATGCCACGCCGATGGCCAGAAAGGCCACAGCCATCAGCATGAACATCAGTCCGCCGTTGGTGAAAAAGGCGTAGCCGCGTAGCGCTCCCATCGCGATGGCGAATACGCCGCCCAGTATCAGCCATCGCGCCTGACGGACCGTGGGCGGTACGAGGCTGTTCACCACATCAGCCCGCGGACCATCTCGGCCGGCGGGACGTCCTCCACGGCAATGATTCCCTTGGGGGCGCGGCATACCCAGTCGATCACGTTGAGGACGCGGGCGGCGGTGGAGACGCAGCCGGCCTCGGTGACGTCGAGCGTCGGATGGGACAGTAGGGTGCTCATCTCGATGCGCGGTTCACCTTCCACGATCACCTTGTGCACACCGGAGTGGCCCTTGGGCGGATACTCCCAATCCGGTGCCGCGTCGGGGGTGAGCCGGGTGGTGTGCTCCACGGTGATGATCGGAACTCCGCCGCGTACCCCTTCTGCAGCGAAACGCACCCCGGCCAGCCGGCCGGGCTCGACGGTCATCATCTTGCACTCGATGCGTTTGTCGGTGTACCAGGGCTCGTAGCGGTCGGTGACCTCGTCGAGTTCGACGCCGAGATGGTGCGCGAGGTTGCGCACCAGCCCGCCGAATATCGACGCGACGACGCCGGGCTGAAACGCCATCGGCCGCTCATCGTCCGGGCCGGCACCGAAACCCATTGCAGTGCCTGTGTATTCGTAGTCATCGTAGTTGCCGTAGTCGAAGACCTCCTGCACGGCGACGGACTTTGCGCGGGTGACCAGGCTCAGCGCGGCGAGCGCTGCGGTGTCCCCGGAGTAGCCGGGGTCGATGCCGTTGACGTAGAGCGACGAATTACCTGCCTCACAAGCCTGTTCCAACGGTGTCCGAAGCCAGTCGTCGGCCTGGTTCGGTGTCACCAACCACACCATCGACGTGCCGACGACGTTGATGCCCGCGGCAAGGAACTTCGCCATCTGTTCGATCGCCTCCATCGGACGCGTCTCACCCAGCGCGGTGTACACCACGCAATCGGGCTTCAGCGCGATGAGCGCGTCGATGTCATCGGTTGCGATCACCCCGGTCGGTTCGCTCAGCCCGCACAGCTGGGCCGCGTCCTTGCCGATCTTGGCGGGGCTGGCGGCGTGCACCCCGACGAGCTCCAGATCGGGACGCCCGATCAGCGCAGGCAACGAGTGCTGCCCGACGTTTCCGGTGGAAAACTGGACTACTCTGCGCATCTGGTATCCGTTCTCGGTCAGTAGTCGGGGATGGGCAGTGGCAGGTTATTCGAGTCGATCCCGCCGTCGACGTGGAAGATGGCGTTGGTCGCGTAGCAGTCCTTGGTCGATAGGTAGACGCAGAGCCGACCGAGATCCTCGACGTCGCCGAGTCGATGCAGCGGCGTGAGTGAGAGCATCGTGTCCAGTGCCCCCGGCATCATATCGAGGCCGCTTTGCAGTCCCTCGGTGGCGAATGAGCCGAGTGCGATGGCATTGACGCGGATCTTCGGTGCCAACTCCTGGGCCATCGCCCGAGTGAGTGCTTCGAGCCCACCCTTCGCGACGCAGTACGCGGTAAGTGCGCGGATGCCGAAACGTGCTGAGCCCGAGGAGATATTGACAATGTTGCCGTGTCCGGCCTCGATCATGTGACGGGCGGCGAGTTGACTCATGATGAACGCTGACGTGACACACCAGTCGAAGGTGTGCCGGAAGTCCTCGTCGGTGATGTCGAGAAACGACCCGAACGTCGAACCACCCACATTGTTGATGAGGATGTCGATACGCCCGAACTCTTTCATCGCCGTGTTCACCACACGTTCACCGTCCGCACGGCTCGTCGCGTCGGCGACGAGCGCCAACCCCTTGCCGCCGTTCTCCTCGATGCCGGCGATCGTCGCGTCGATGTCGGACTCGGTGCGCGCGGTGCCGACCACCGTCGCCCCCGCTTCGGCAAGCACCCTGGCGATCCCTTGTCCGACACCCTTACCCGAGCCCGTGACGATCGCCACCTGGCCGTCGAGGTTGAACTGTTCCAACGCCATGCGAACTCCTCCGTGAAATTGACTGCAGTCAATCACAGATGTCGAGCCAAGAAAAGTGTTGCTATCGTCAAGGTATGGCAGTGGTGGAAAGGCCATCGGCACGTGAGGCCAAGCGGCTACAGACCCGAGAGCGACTGATGGGTGCGGCCATTGCCGAGTTCAAGCGGGCAGGTATGGCCGAGGCCGACGTGGGCGCGATCGTGACCGCCGCCGGAGTTGCCCACGGCACCTTCTTTTTCCATTTCCCGACCAAGCAGCATGTGTTGCTCGAGTTGGAGCGGCGCGAGGAAGAGCGCATCGCCAAACAGCTCGGCCGGTTCGCGGAATCCAGGCGCACGCTGCCAGCGATCCTCAAAGAGGCCGTTCGACTGGTGCTGGGGCTGGAACGTCGCCTTGGCGCGGTACTGTTCAAAGATTTTCTCGCCCTGCATTTCTCGCAGAGTCGGCCTACCGACGAAAGCCAGGAGCACCCGGTCATCGTCAGGGTGGCCCAGGAGATCGAACGCGCCCAACAGGCCGGTCGGGTGGCCCCCGACGTCAATCCAATGAACAGCGCGGTGTTCTTCCTGCTCGGCCTGTACGCCTTGCTGACCACCACGTCCGAGTGGCCCACCCGGAGTGCGATGCTCGACGATTACATCGCCAGAACACTGCGCGGCATCGAGGTCCGCTGACTGATTGACTTGAGTCAACGTCGCTGACAAGCTCATGGCACCACGCCCGCTTCAGGAGGTGCCTGTGAACCCGCCCGCGATGACCGCAACCGTAAGCGGACTCGACGAACATGCGGAGGCCTCGCGGCAGGCCCAGCGCCAGGCCGACAAGTGGCTGATCTCGGGCAGTGTGCTCATCGGCACCGCGGCGCTCGGGATCTTCGGACTGCCTCTCTTTCTGCGGGGGGTGTGGCTGCTGCGCAGGGCGGCACGGAGCGGGCTGTCCGTGCGGCCGATGTTGGTGACGCTGCTGGGTTACTGCGTCATCGTCGACGCCGCGATCAACGTGTTCGGTTGGGCGCTGGACCTGGTGGCCCACCACACGATCCTGGCCCGAGTGTTGTTGAACGGCTGGGGTGCGATGTTCGACGCCGGATACTTCTGGCACTACAACGAACTGTGGCTCGGCGGTGCTGCCGGACCGGGGGAGAAGGCGCTCGAAGTCGGTCTGATCCTCACGGTGTTCTGCATGCGCATCGCCGCCGGCATCGGCTTTTTGCAGATGAAGCGCTGGGGTCATCAGTGGATGATCATCACCTGCTGGATGGGCGTGGTGATCTGGTGCGTGTACGTGTTCAACATGACGATGTACGCCGACGTCCGCTACGCCGGAGTGATACTGCCCGTCATCGGCTGGTGGATCTACGACATCTTCTACATCACCCCGTTCCTCGCGATTCCATATTTGCACTCGGTGAACAGAGAAATCTTCTCCGATTGACCTCGACTGACTGAACTCATTGACTTCAGTCAGCCCCTGCGTTACAAAGAGCGAATCATGACCGCACAGGTGAAGGCGTCGGCGCGCAAAGCGCAACGGCTGCAGACGCGCGAACGCATCCTCGGCGCGGCGATCACCGAGTTCACGAAGTCCGGCATGGCCGGCGCCGACGTCAACGCGATCGCGGCGGCGGCCGGTGTCGCGCACGGCACGTTCTTCTTCCACTTCCCCAGCAAGGAGCATGTGCTCCTGGAGCTGGAGAGCCGCCAAGAGGCACGCATCGCGACGGAGTTCGCGGAGTTCATCGAGCACCGCCACGATCTGGTCACCACATTGACCGCGGTGGTCGATCTGGTCACCGATCTGGAACACCGGTTCGGCCCGGTGCTTTTCAAGGAACTGCTGGCACTGCACTTTTCACCGACACGGCCGCACAAGGACGAATGGACCGACCACCCGGTGATCGTCCTGCTGGTCCGCGAACTGGAACGTGCCCGCGGCGACGGCGAAGTCCATCCCGAGGTCGACGCCTTCTACAGCGCGACGTTCTTCCTGCTCGGCATCTACGGCGTGCTGACAACCACGGCCAACCCGAACACCCGCGACATCATGCTGGCCAAATTGGTCTCGACCGCCGTTCGCGGCTTGGCAGTGCGATGACCGGTTCGCACTGGCAACGACACAACAACCGAGGAGATCGACGTGTGGGCTTGGATATGGGAGATATTGCGCTACGTAGGGGCGTGGGGTGGCGCCGCGCTGGTCATCTGGTTCTGGTACTGGATGTTCTCCAGCCTCGGCACGTTTTAGGCCAGCCATGACTGATCTGTCCGACGCTCACGCGCTGGCGGTCGAACGCAGTTGCGCCGTCACCGCTGTCGCGCTCAGCGGCCAGCGCCGCGAGGGCGTACGCCTGGTGACCGGTGAACATCGCCAGTTCAGCCTGAACGCGGGATTGGATTACGTGCTGGTGCCGTATCCGTCCCTGGCGCCGGACTGGACCCGCAGAACCCTGACGTGCGGTGTCGCGCTGCAGTGTGCACCGTCGAAGGAGCGGCTCGCCCACTTCCGGCTCAACGAACTCACCGCGCGTGAGCTTCGCGCGCTCACGCTGGTCGAGGCCGGCGTCGCACTGGGTTGGGTCGCGGTCAACTGGCCCGGGCTGGTGGTCGAGGCGCAGCGATTGCTGCCCGATCTCGAGGCGTTGCCCGACGACATGGCTGCCGACGCGATGCTCGAACGCGCGATCTCGTTGACGCGCAACGGCCAGCCGGTCGGCGACGTCCCCGCCGTCGTGGGCAGGCTGCCGCTGGCCTACACGGTGCCGCAGGGCCTGTCGGACAAGCTGCGGCGCAGCTTCGGCCGGATGCCGTGGACCACGACGCAAAAGCGGCTGCCGCGACCGTACTCCGTTCCGGTCGGCGGCGACGGGGGAGTCCGCAACCCCAACCTGCCGCCGCCCAGCCGCCCGCAGGACAACGATCTGGATCTCACGCCGGATCACCGGCCAGGCATTCCCTATCCGGAATGGAACGCCTGGACAAAGAGTTTCATGGCCGACCACGTCGCTGTCCTCGAACGTGCGCACGCCAGCCGCAACCGGCAGCCCGGAACGGTGTCGGCCGATCTGCGCAAGTGGTTCAGCGAACACACCCACCGTTCGATGAAGAACCGCCTCGAAGACGGTTCCGACCTGGACGTCGAGCAGTATGTCAACCATTACATCGACCTCACAACCGGCGAGGCCATCGAACCCCGCATCTTCAGAGAACTGCTGCCCAGCAGCCGCGACGTCACCACCGCGCTGCTGTTGGACGGCAGTTCGTCGCTGGGGGTACACGGCGGCCGGGTCTTCAAACTCGAATTAGCTTGTGCCGACGCACTGTCACGCGCCATGACACTGGCCCGCGAACGCCACGGCATCTTCGTGTTCACCGGCAACACCCGGCACCGGGTCGAGGTCAACTGCCTCAAGGACTTCGAGGACCGGCGCTTCGTTCCGCCCGGCCGGCTCGGCCTGTCGGCCGGTGGCTATACCCGGCTCGGGGCACCGTTGCGGCACCTGACAAGCCGCCTGCTAGCGCAGCCGTCGGAACGTCGGCTGCTGATCGTGATCGGTGACGGCCTGATCTCCGACGAAGGATACGAAGGCCGCTACGCGTGGGCCGACGCAGCACATGCGGTCGAGGAGGCCAACGACGCGGGCGTCTCGATGTACTACGTCGGCGTCGGACCGACCCGCGTCGACCCGCTTCCCGAGGTCTTCGGAGCTCGCCGGTCCCAACGCATCCGACGCGTTGAGGACCTGCCACGGGTGCTCGCCCACGTCCACCGCGAACTCGTCGCCGCCTGACCGCATCATCAACCCGAGGGAGCTCGAACCACCGATGACCACCGACACCTACTACTCGAACAGCAACGAGGTCCAGTTGTTCGAGCAGGCCTACCACCAGCGCCTGCCCGTCATGCTCACCGGGCCGACGGGCTGTGGAAAAACGCGGTTGGTCGAGCACATGGGTGTGCTGCTGCGCCGGCTGGTCGTCACGATCAGCTGTCACGACGACCTGACCAGTTCGGACCTCGTCGGCCGGTTCATGGTCACCGGAGGCGACGTGGTGTGGACCGACGGGCCGCTCACCCGGGCGGTCAAGGCCGGTGCAATCTGCTATCTCGACGAGGTGGTGGAGGCACGCCACGACTCACTGGCCGTGCTGCATTCGTTGACCGACCACCGACGCACGCTCTATCTCGACCGCGCCGACGAAGTGGTCCAAGCGCCGGAGACCTTCATGCTCGTGTGCTCGTACAACCCCGCCTACCGAAGCTCGCTGAAGGAGCTCAAGCCGTCGTTTCGGCAGCGGTTCGTCACCCTGCCGATGAGATACCTTCCGCCCGACCGTGAGGCCGAGGTCATCGTCGCCGAAACCGGCATCCCGCTGCAGACGGCGACGCGGCTCGTCGCGTGCGCCACCGCGATCCGCACCGCCGACGAGGCGTTTCACTTCGAGCCCCCGTCCACCCGCGTCCTGGTCACCGCCGCCTACCTGATCGCCGCGGGTGCAACGGAATTAGATGCCGCCGAAGCCTGCATTCTCGCGCCGTTGTCCAGTGACGGTGCGGTGACCGACGGCCTACGTGAAGTGGCCGTGGCCAGCCTGGCCGCCGCCGGCAACTCGAGCAAGCCGCACTGAGAAAGGGAGTTGTGATGGACCCCAAGGAGAAGCAGCGCAAGAAGGCGCTCATCATCCTGCAGATCGTCATCTACGGCTATCTGCTGGCGATGTTCCTCATCCAGCTTTACATGTCGTTCGAGCGTGGCTGGTGGTCGCTGTGAGTGCGACGGCCACAGTCAGTCTCGAAGATCATCACGAAGAATCGCGCGTCGCTCAACGTCGAGCCGACAAGTGGATGATCGTGGGCGCCGCACTGATGGGTATGTGGGCGCCCGGCCTCATCGGGTTCCCCATCTTCATGCGCGGGGTCTGGCTACAACGGCAGGCTGCGCGCGCCGGACTGTCGGTGCGACCGATGATCGTCACCCTCATCGGATACCTGGTGTTGATCGACGGCATGCTCAACAGCCTCGGTTGGGCGCTGGACCTGGTCGCCAACCACACGCTGATCAACCGGGTGTTGATGATCGGGTGGGGCCACATGTTCGACGCCGCGTACTTCTGGCACTACAACGAACCATGGGTGGGCGGTTCCGCGGTGCCCGGCGAAAAGGCCTACGTCGCCGGCCTGATCCTCACCGTCTTCGCGATGCGCTGCGCCGCAGCGATCGGCTTTTTGCAGATGAAGCGCTGGGGCCACCAGTGGATGATCATCACCTGCTGGATGGGCGTGGTGATCTGGTGCGCGTACGTGTTCAACATGACGATGTACGCCGACGTCCGCTACGCAGGTGTCCTGTTCCCCGTCATCGGCTGGTGGATCTACGACATCTTCTACATCACGCCGTTCCTGGCCATCCCGTACCTACACACGGTCAACCGCGAAATCTTCTCCGACTGAACAGGTTAAGGAGCACCTCATGACGTCACCATCGGATTCGTCGACCACCGACGAAAAGGACCCCGCCGAAGACCTGCCCCCCGGCACAACGCCCTACTACGCGCGGATGCACAAATACATCAAGCGCGCGGTGCTCGTCTGCCTGATCGCCCTCGTCATCGAGGGCGCGTTCACGTTGCCGTTCATGGCGGTGTGGTACGGGTATCCGACGCTGAGCCTGACCGAGATCTGCAGCGGTCTGCTCAAGGTCCGCTACTCCGACGACACCCTCGAGTGCAAGGTTCCGTATCCGCCGCTGGGTCCCCCGGAGGGCGCCGAGGGCAAGGACACCGCACGGGACGAGTGGGGGATCCAACCGGTGCCGAAGTACGACCGGATCGGGTTCCGCGAGCTCGTGCGGATCCACGAAGAGAGCGAAGCGCGCAAGGCCGCTCAGCAGCAAGAAGATTCGGCTCAGTGAGTTCAAAGCCCCCCGGGCAGCATGCCCGTAACTGGGATCTGCGCCACGAGGATTTCAACGACAACGACTTCCTCTACGACGTGTACTCGGTGATGCGGCGGACTGCACCGTTCGCCCACACCGACACGCCGTTTCTCAGCGCGACCCCCGGCGGAGCCTGGGTGGCGGTGCGCTACGAGGAGTGCTACCGGATCCTGCAGGACTGGCAGCACTTCTCCAGCAACCCGACACCGGAGGCAAGCGAGCAACTGGCGGGCGATCTGGTGATCACCCTGGATCCCCCGCGGCAGCAGAAGTTCCGCAAGGTGCTCAACCCGTACTTCTCACCCGCGCGGATGAAGGCGCTGCGTCCGCAGATCCGCGAGGAGACCGACCGGCTGATCGACAGCTTCATCGAAGCAGGAAGCGGTGACCTTGCCGATGTGGCGTGGCGCCAGCCGGGAATCGTCTTCTTCAAGTATGTCCTCGGCATGCCGATCGAGGACGTCCCGTTGTGCGTCGAGCTCACCGACTCCGCGCTCAACGGTGAGACCGAGGAAACCCGGATGGCGGCCTGGGGCGGGCTGTATCAACATCTGCACGACGGGGTGAGCGAGCGCTCCACCCAACCGCCGCGCGACGACATGATCGACGTGCTGCTGACGGCCGAGATCGACGGGGAGCGGCTTCCGTTCGGCGACGTGGTGGCCAACGCGATGCTGCTGGTGCAGGCCGGGCTCGAAACCACCGCCAGCGCCATGTCATTCGCCTTCCACTATCTGGCGACCAACCCCGGCGAGCGCGACCGGCTCATCGCCCAGACCGAAATCATGGGCCGCGCAGTCGAGGAGATCATCCGCTTCGGGGGCTCGATCCACGGAATCCCGCGCACGGTCGCCAACGAGGTTGAACTGAACGGGCAGAAGTTCTGCCCCGGAGAATCGGTCATCGTCAACTACGCGTCGGCCAACCGCGACGAACAGGTGTTCCCCGATGCCGATCGGTGCATCCTCGACCGCCGCGAAAACCGGCACCTCGGGTTCGGCGCCGGCGTGCACCGCTGCCTGGGATCCAACCTCGCCCGCCTCGAACTGCAGGTCGGCCTCGAGCAGGTATTGGCGCGGATGGCGGACTTCCACCTCGACCCCGGCCGTCAACCGCACTTTCACGGAAACTCGGTCACCCGGGGATTCCGTTCGGTGCCCGTGGTCTTCGAGCCAGCACAACGGTTAGTGGCATGACCTACCGCATCGTCCAGTGGACGACGGGCAACGTCGGCAAGCGATCCGTGCGTGCCGTCGTGGCCAACCCGCAGCTAGAGCTCGTCGGCTGCTACGCATGGTCGAAGGACAAGGTCGGCCGAGACGTCGGCGAGCTGTGCGGTATCGAACCCGCGGGTGTGGCAGCCACCGACGACGTCGACGCCCTGCTGGCGCTCGAGCCGGACTGCGTGGTCTACAACCCGATGTTCGCCGACATCGACGAGATGGTCCGAATTCTGAGCGCGGGCATCAACATCGTGTCCACCTCGGAGTTCATTACCGGCCACTTCCTGGGAGCGGGCCGCGACCGCATTTCAGAAGCATGCCGACAGGGCGGATCGACCGTTTTCGGCAGCGGCATCAACCCCGGCTTCATCCAGCTCTTCGCGATCGTCTCGGCAGGCCTGTCGGAGCGCGTGGAAAAGGTCAGCGTCACAGAGGCCGTCGACACCACCATCTACGACTCGCCGGCCACCGAAAGGCCGATGGGCTTCGGCTATCCCATCGACCAGCCGGAGCTGCCCGCGATCACCGAGAAAGGTTCAGCAATCTTCGGTGACGGTGTCCGCCTGGTCGCCGACGCACTTGGTGTCGAACTCGACGAGGTGCGTTGCGACGTCGCGTACGCCCAGACCACCGATGACCTGCACCTGCCTGGTGACTGGACGATCGCGAAAGGTTGTGTCGCCGGCGTCGACGTCGCCTGGTTGGGAATCATCGCTGGCAAAGAGGTCATCGAGATCCGCGGACGCTGGCGCAAGGGCCAGACACTGGACCCGGATTGGGAACTCGACATGGGCTACACGGTCGAGGTCCGCGGCACACCGACGATCAAGACCACGCTGAGCTTCCTGCCACCTGTCGACTTCGTCGGCGAAACGTTGGATGACTACATCATGCTGGGACTGTCGATCGTCGCGATGCCTGCGGTCACGGCGATACCTGCCGTTGTGGCGGCACCTGCAGGCATCGCCACGTATAACGATCTACCACTGCTACTTCCGCGGGGAGTCCTCCATGTCTGAGAAAACGTATCGGGTGATCCAGTGGATGACGGGAGATGTCGGGCAGGTCGGCGTGCGGCACTTCGCGCAGTGCCCGGTCTTCGACCTGGTCGGGGTTCTGGTGCACAACAAGGACAAGGTCGGCAAGGACGCCGGAGAGATCGCAGGCATCCCACCGATCGGGGTGACCGCAACCGACGACGTCGAATCGCTGATCGCCATGGACGCCGACTGCGTGTTCTACACACCGGTGATCATGGACGTCGACACCGTGTGCCGGCTCCTGCGCTCGGGCAAGAACGTCGTGACCACAAGCGGCTTGTTCTATCCCACAGACGATTTCCGCGAGCCGGGGGACAAGCTCCGCGCTGCGTGCCAGGACGGCGGGACGTCGTTCTCCGCGGGCGGTATCCACCCCGGCTATGCGGGTGACATCCTGCCGCTCACCCTGGCCCGTGTCGTCAGCCGGATCGACAAGATCCAGGTCTACGAGGTCGTCAACGTCCTCACCGATGCGCCCCTGGACCACATTGACTGGATGGGGTTCGGCAAAGACCGCGACAAGTTCCTCTCCGAACCAACGATTCTGGGTCTCGGCGTGTCATTTTTTGCCCAATCCATGCACATGGTCGCCGACGGCCTCGGGGTGGACATCGACGAGGTGAAAGCCGATCTGCGCGCGGCCGTTTCGACCGATGACATACCTCATGAACTGGGTGTCATCCCGCGGGGCACTGTCGCCGCCCAGCATCACGAGTGGACCGCATGGGCCGATGGCAAGCCGCTGATCGTGTACCACGCCATCTATCTGACCGCGGGGCGCGATCAGCTGGATCCGCCGTGGGACTGGGGTAAAACCCGCTACCGCATCGTGATCGAAGGCGACCCGCCGACCGAACTGACCCTACAGGGTGTCGACCGGCCGGACGGCACCATGGTCCACCCGGGCTACGACTGGACCGCGATGGGCGCCATCAACACGATCCCCGACGTCTGCGACGCCGCGCCGGGCTGGCTCACCCACCACGACCTCGGACTGGTTCGACCGCGCGGTCTGGTACGCAAATGAGCGACGACGGTTCCCGGCTGCACCACGTGGTCTTCGCCGTGGCCGCCGAACGGCAGGCCGACGTCATCCGGATGTTCACCGAACTCGGCTTCACCTTCAACCCCGCCGAGTTGACCGAGTTGGGCGTGACCGTGCAACTGGACTGGGACGGCGGACTCGAACTGATCAGCCCGATACCGGGGTCCACGGCGTCGGTCGCGTTGTCGGTTAACGACTTTCTCACCACCCACGGCGACGGCGTGTACACGGTGGTGCTGCGGGTGCCCGACGCCGCAGCAGCCGAGGCAGTGACCGACCGGTACGGTTCGGTCACCCGGTTTCGCCAAGGCTTCTCCGGAAAAGGTTCCTATCTCGACGAAATCGATCTCTCGGTGCTCAACCTGCCAATTACCCTGCTAGCAACGAATGTGACATGACTGAAATCTCTGCCAACCTGCCGCCACCCGTCTGCTACGAAGACCTGCCGATGTCGCATGACCGCGGCGCGGGCTGGGCCAAACTTCGCGACCTCGGACCGGTGCTGTACGGCGACGACTCGTACTACTTCACCCGCCGCGAGGATGTTCTTGCCGCGCTACGCGATCACGAGACGTTCTCGTCACAAACCAGCTATGACGATATGATCAGCCCGGTACCGATGGTGCCGCTGGGGTTCGACCCGCCCGAACACACGCGCTACCGCCGCATCCTGCATCCGTTCTTCAGCCCACAGAAACTGAGCACCGTCCTCCCATCGTTGCAGGCGCAGGCCATCGACATCATCGACGGCATCGCGCACCGAGCCGAGGGCGAGGTCATGGCCGACCTCGCTACGCCCTACCCCTCACAGGTGTTCCTCACCCTGTTTGGGCTGCCCCTCGCAGACCGGAAGCGGCTGATCGCCTGGAAGGACGCGATCATCGCCGTCAGCCTGGCCAAAGACCCGACCAGCGTCGACCTGACCCCGGCGGCGGAGTTGTTCGCCTACCTCGCCGAGGCCGTGCACCGGCAACGGCGCGAACCGCAGGACGGCATGCTGTCGCAGTTGCTGCACAGCGATGACCCGTTGACCGATGAGGAGGCGACCGGGCTTTCGCTGGTTTTCGTACTCGCCGGGCTCGACACGGTCACCTCGGCTATCGGCTTCACCATCCTCGAGCTGGCCCGACGGCCCGAGCTGCGCGCGCAGCTCCGCGAAACACCAAGCCATATCGACGGTTTCGTCGAGGAGATGATCCGGTTGGAGCCGCCGGCACCGACAATGGGCCGACGTACCACCCGACCGGTGACCGTCGCCGGCGTGGCGCTGCCCGCCGGAGCGGAAGTCCGGTTGTGTCTGGGCGCGATCAACCGCGACGGCAGCGATGCCACCTCCGGCGACGACCTCGTGATGGACGGCAAGGTGCACAAGCACTGGGGGTTCGGCGGGGGACCGCACCGCTGCCTCGGTTCGTACCTGGCCCGCATGGAGCTGAAAGTCGTCGTCACCGAATGGCTGCACCGGATACCGGATTTCGAACTCGCACCCGGTTACATCCCCGAGATCACGTGGCCGTCGGCCACCTGCACACTGCCGCAACTGCCGTTGCGGATCGGTGCAAACGCGTAGCGCCAGCAGGAGGAGAAAGCCATGACGGTCGGGGCCGCGAAACCCAGTGTCTTCGAGGCCGGGCTCCCGACGCTGGACTATGACCTCACCGCCACGCCGCAACAGATCTATCCGCAGTTCCGGGCCGCCCAGCAGGTCGCGCCCATCGCATTGGGACCCATTGGCCCCGAAGTGATTTCGTATGAGATGGCCAGGACGGTGTTGCGCGACCCGCGGTTCGGGATACCGCAGGGCATCCACCTGTCGGCCCACGGGATCACGTCGGGGCCGCTGTGGGACAGGGTGACCCGCAGTATCTTGAATATGGACGGCGCCGAGCACCGGCGACTGCGCGGCCTGGTGTCGAAGGCCTTCACCCCTCGCGGCACCGCGCGCATGGACCCCACCATTCACGCCGTGGTCAACGAGCTCATCGACCGGGTCGCCAACCAAGGGGGGTGCGAGTTCGTCGCCGACATCGCCAAGCCGTACCCGATACCGGTGATCTGCGCGTTACTCGGTGCGCCACCCGAAGATTGGCAGCAGTTCTCGCGATGGGCCGAGGACATCTTCAAGATCGTCAGCTTCGATTGCGACCTCGCCGCAGAACAGCCGGTGATCTTGGCGGCGTGGGGTGAATTCGACGACTACATCGACGAGATGATCGAGCGGCGGCGGAACCGACTCACCGACGACCTGTTGTCCGAACTCATCCGCGCCGAGCACGACGGCGACCGACTCAACCAAAGCGAACTGCGCATGCTGGCGTTCAGCATCCTGGTCGCCGGTACCGACACCACCCGAAGTCAACTGGCCGCGTCGATGCAGGTGCTCTGCGACCACCCCGACCAGTGGGCGTTGCTCCAGGACCGCCCCGAACTGGCGATGCCGGCCGTCGAGGAGACGATGCGCCACTCTCCGTCGATGTGCAGCACCGTGCGCAGTGCCATCGACGACGTCACGGTCGGCGAATACATCTTTCCCGCAGGCACGTTCATCATCGTGAACACGTATGCGGCCAACCGTGACCCGACGATCTACGATGATCCGTCCCGCTTCGACATCACCCGAAGGGACCCGCCCGCCATTCTGACGTTCGGCGGCGGAGCGCACTACTGCCTAGGCGCCAACCTGGCCCGCCGCGAACTCGCCGAAGCGCTGACCATCCTGGCGCGCCGGATACCGAACGTGCGGCGCGTCGGGCAGGCGCCGTGGAAGCCGCTACTCGGTATGAGCGGACCGACCGCCCTGCAGGTCGAGTTCGATGTCGTGGCGTGACGTGCGCGACCACCCGCCGGGCAGAAAGCACGCCGACACCGCGGAGATCACCGACACCACCACCAGGTAGGCGACGATCGCGTTGCTGGTCTGCGTCGCGGCGTAGAGGGCGGTGGCGATCGTCGGCGCGAACGCCGAACCCACCACCTGCGACAGCGTGTAGCCGATCGACACCCCGCTGTAGCGCACGTCGGCGTCGAACGAGAGGCTGAACAACGACCCGGTGACACCGGCGGCCGGTGCCATCGCGAAGCCGAACACCAACAACAACGCGGCCAGAAACAATGCCGGTCTACCGGTGTTGATCAACGCGAAGGCGGGCCAGATCGAGAGCCCCATCGCCACCACCCCGGCGACGAAGACCGGTTTGCGGCCCACCCGGTCCGATAGCGCACCGAACATCGGATAGGTCACCACGGCCACGACAGCAGCGACCGAAACCCCGAAAAGTGCTGCGGTGCGGTCGATCCCGGCCACCCTCGTTGCATACGACACCAGATACGCCACGCAGATGTAGGCGAACACCCCCTGGGACAGGTAGGCGCCGGCGACCAACAGAATCTGCTTGGAATGCTTGCGGAACGCCTGGGCGATCGGCATCCGCACTACCTGTGAACGCTGCCGCAGGACATCGAAATCGGGGCTTTCGGTGATCGAAAGCCGGATCACCAGGCCGATCGCGATCAGCACGGCGCTGGCCAGAAACGGGATGCGCCAACCCCATGCGAGAAACTCCGGATCGGGTAGACCCGACACCGCGAAGAACGCCAGCGTCGCGGTCGCGGTGCCCGCCGGTGCGCCCATCTGCGGGAAGGCGCCGTAGAGACCCTTGCGGTCCGCGCTCGCGTGCTCGACGGCCATCAGCGTGGCGCCGCCCCACTCCCCGCCCATGGCGAAGCCCTGCACCAGGCGCAACAGCGTCAACAGGATCGGCGCGGCCATGCCGATCTGGGCGTAGGTCGGCAGCAAGCCCATCAACACCGTCGTAGTGCCCATCAGCAGCAGCGAGTACACCAGCATCTTCTTGCGGCCCACCCGGTCACCGAAATGGCCGAACACCACGCCGCCGAGGGGACGGGCGACGAAGCCGACACCGAACGTCGCGAACGACAACAGCAGTCCCATCGCGGGAGACGCCTCCGGAAAGAACAGCTTCGGAAACACCAACGCGGCGGCGGTGCCGTAGATGAGGAAGTCGTAGAACTCCACGGTGGTGCCGATGAAGCTGGCGAACGCCACCCGCGTCGGAGAGGTCGTCGCAAGGGTATCAGTCGCAGACATCGTTCCCTTTCGGCGCCCATAGCTGTGTCGGAGACGTGCGGCCCCGCAGCAGCACTTCTGAATGATCTGTCGCCCAATGGCTTTGCTCGGCCGCACCTGCGCATTCGAGCACCGCGGCCGAACACAACACCCGGCTCTGGTTCTCCTTGGCTAGGTCGGCCAGCCGGGCCGCTTCGTTGACCGCGTCACCGACCACCGTGTACTCGTAGCGGTTCTGTCCGCCGATATTGCCGGCGAACACCGGACCCGCCGAGACGCCGATACCGAAGTCCACTGGAAGACTGCGCAGTTGGCGCCGCAGGGAACGCGCGGTGGTCAGACCGGCCGCGGCCGGATCGTCGATGCGCAGCGGCGCGCCGAACACCGCAAGCGCCGCATCACCTTGAAACTTGTTGATCAGACCGTGGTGGGCGTCGACCTCGTCGACGACAATCCGGAAGAAGTCGTTGAGCACTTCGGCCACCTCGTGCGGTTCCCGCGTCGCCGCCAATTGTGTCGACTCCACCAGGTCGACGAAAAGGACCGTGACCTCGCGCTCGTCACCCGAGAACGACTCGTCTGCGTCGATGGCACGGCGCGCGACTTCCTCGCCGACGTGACGGCCGAACAGATCCCGCAGCCGGTCACGCTCGCGAAGTCCGGCGACCATGCTGTTGAAACCCCGTTGCAGGCGCCCGATCTCCGACCACTCGTACACGTCGACCGCGTGGTCGATCCTGCCCCGCTCGACCTCGGCCATCGCGTCGACGACCTCGCCCACCGGATCCGAGATCGACATCGACACCAGGATCATCGCCCGCAGACCGAGTACCACCGCGACGAGCGCCAGCACCAACAGGGCCAGGTCGATCGAGGTGCTCTGCGTGGTGAGCCAGCCGCGAGACCGCATGATCAGCAGCAACGCGATCGTCAAGCCCGGCAACGCCGTAAAGACCGTCCACACGAGCACCAGCCGGGCCCGCACGCCGGGGGCTATCAGCCCACGCAGCGCCGGATCCGGGGACACGCTGGCCAGTACCGGACGCAGAGTCCGCAGCGTGAAGAGGAAGCCGGTGGGCACGGTGGCTATAGCGCCGAACACGATGGCCGATGCGATGACCACCTCCACCTCGGGTCCCGCGTCGAGGTTGAGCGGGACCAGCACTGCGGCGGTGAGCACCCACGGCGCAACGGCGATCATGGACTGGCGTTGCAGCGTCTTGAGGGCCGTTTGCCGTTCGGCTTCAGTCGGCGCCCGGCCGGAACCGACCCAGCGCAGGGTGGGCGCGACGATGAGCACGGCGCCCACGGCGGTGGTGGCCGTTCCGATGCAGATGAGCACCGCCGCGGTGAGGATGTTCTCGGTGGTGGCGGTACGTCCCGCGGTGAGCGCCAAGACGATCGCGATGACCTCGGCGACCGTCAGGAGATAGGCGAACGTAAGGCCTGCCGCGTAGCGGGCGAGCAGGCGGCGTGGCCTCACAAAGTGGAAGGTATCAGTCGCTCGCGGGCAGCGGCTTGGCTTCCTTGAGAGACAACGGTGTCGTGCCGACGCTCAGCGTGCCCGCGCCGGCTTTGGTGACGAGCACCTCGGCGCCGTTGTCGTCGACGTAGCGCTTGCCCATCGCGTTGCCTTCGGAGAACTCTGGGTCCAGTGCGGCGCCCGCATCCTTTTCGCCGTCCAACGGGATCATCGGGATCCCGCCGGCGCGCAGGTCGTCGAGGCTGTCGGCGCTGCGCACCACGATTACCTGGGTGTCGCAGACCTGGCTCTGCAATCGTGTGCCGTTCTTGATCATGTTCGGCTCCTTAGTTTTTCGCGCTCGTCGGCGAGTATTCATCGACCAGTTCGCGGCGCAGCACCTTGCCCGTCGCGTTGGTGGGTAGCGCGTCTCGGAACACCACCCGATCCGGTGTGCGGGACCCGCGCAGCTGTCGCCGCACGAACTCACGCAGCTCGTCGGGGTCGGGGTTCGCCCGCCCATCGGACGTGCTGGCGGGCACCACCACCGCAACGATGATCTGGCCCCACTCGGGATCATCGGGTCCTACCACGGCGCAATCGTGCACCAGCGGATGTTCCACGAGAACGTCTTCGATCTCGGCCGGAGAGATGTTCTCCCCACCCCGGATGATGGTGTCGTCCGAGCGGCCGCCGATGAACAGGTATCCGCCGTCGTCGAGCATGGCGATGTCCTTGGTGGGGAACCAGCCGTCGGCGTCGAGCACCGAGCCGATCTCGGCGTAGCGGCCCGACACCTGATCCCCGCGGACGAACAACTCGCCCGTCTCGCCGGGCCCGAGAAGATCGCCGTTCTCGCTGCGGATCTGCACCTCGATCCCCGGTACCGGCTGCCCGACCGAGCCGAGCCGGCGCACAACGGCGTCGTCGTCGGCCTCGAGGGCGGCGCGGTGGTCGTCGGGGGAGAGCACCGCAATCGTCGAGCTGGTCTCGGTGAGCCCGTACGCGTTGACGAACCCGACGTTGGGGAGCAGGTTAAGTGCCTTGCGCACCAACGGAAGCGCGACCTTGGAGCCGCCGTAGGCCAGGTTGCGCAGGGTGGGAAGTTCGGTCGGTTCGGTTTCGAGCGCCGTGACGATGCGGTCGAGCATGGTCGGCACCACGGTGGCCGTCGTGACCCCCTCGTCGCACACCAGCCGCACCCACCGGTGCGCGTCGAACTGGCGCAGGTAGACCATCTTTCGGCCCGCGTACAGGTTCGACAGCGCGGCGCCCACACCGGCGATGTGGTAGGGCGGCACGCAGATCAACGCGGCGTCATCGGGCTCTGCCGACGCGAACTCGACGGTGCCGGTGACGTAGCTGGTCAGGTTGTTGTGCGTCAGCTCAACGGCTTTGGGGCGCGATGTGGTTCCGGACGTGAACAGTACGACGCCGACGTCGTCAGGATCGGGAAACTCCGCGGCGGGTTCGGCACTGCGGGCGGCGGCGACGAACTCAACGGAGTCGATCACTTGCTTACCCGCGCCGGCGATGGCGTCGCGGTACTCGCTGTCGGCGACCACCAGCGGTGCGGGCAACCGGTCGATCAGCTCGCGCAACCCGTCGGCGCTGAGCCGGTAGTTCAGCGGTGTGAACGCCACGCCTGCCCGCGCGGCCGCGAACAGCAACAGCGGCAACATGAAACCGCCGGTACCGACATAGGCGACGTGGGATGCGCCGGAGGCGGCCACCACACCTGCGCCACCGTCGGCGAGCTCGCTCAGTTCGGTTGTGGTCAGGCGCAGTTCATCGGACACCACGGCGGTGCGGTCGGGATCGCTCGAGGACGCCATCTCGAGCAGCAGGGAGATGCTCATTTGTCGACGAAGATATCAAGGATGGGATCGTCCCCGCCGCCGTAGTGCGACAGGTCGGCATCGGCGAGCAGCGCGGAGTCGATGTAGCACTGACCGTTGACGTCGGCGGGCGGGCGGGACAGGATCTCGACGGCCGCATCGCCCATGATCTGCGGATCGCGCGATCGGGCCGCCAGGTGCGCGCCGTCGGCCAGGTTGGACACCGCGGCCGTGGCGATATAGGTCTCGGGCCACAGGCAGGCAAAACCGATGCCCTGATCGGCGTACTCGGCCGCCCAGCCCAGCGACAACAGCGTCATGCCGTACTTGGACAGCGTGTAGGACGGGTGGGCGCCCAGCCAGTGCGGGTTCATGTTCAGCGGTGGCGCCAACGTCACCACGTGCGCGTCGGCCGACTTGCGCAGGTGCGGCAGCGCCGCCTTGGTGAGCAGGAATGTGCCCCGGATGTTGATGTCCATCATGAGGTCGAACTTCTTGGCGCTCAGCTGCTCGGTCGGTTCGGTGGCGATGGCGCTGGCGTTGTTGACGACGATGTCGATGCCGCCGAAGCGCTCCACGGCGGTGTCGACCGCGCGCTGCACATCCTCTACCTTGCGCACATCGCCCACGACCGCGGCGGCTTTGCCGCCCGCAGCCTCCACCTCGGCGACCGCGGTGTGCACGGTGCCGGGCAGTCTGGGATGGGGCTCGGCCGTCTTGGCCAACAACACCACGTTCGCGCCGCGCTGGGCGGCGGCGAGCGCGATCGCCAACCCGATGCCGCGACTGCCGCCGGATACCACGAGCGTGCGGTCTGTGAAGGTGGACATGGACCTCCTCGGATGGCCGGCCTCGATGCTACCCGACACGCGCTGCGCCGGTAGTGGCGTTCTCATTTTACGCAAGTGCCATAACCGCTGTGTATAGGGTCGTCGGTACACGTCCGCCGGTCGCGTGTCGGCCTCACTCCGTGCGCGTTTGCCTCGTTCGGTATTGGCATTCTCATTTTTTGCAAGTACGTTATCCAGTGATGAGCGAGCCAGTACAGACCCCGTCCGGGATCCCGCTGGAGCCCGTTTACGGCCCCGGGGACCGGGCGGCGGACCCGCCTGCGCCGGGCACCTATCCGTTCACCCGGGGCAACTTCGCGAGCGGCTACCGCGGCAAGACGTGGACGTTTCGGCAGTACTCGGGGTTCGGGACGGCAGAGGAGTCCAACCGCCGCTACCGCTACCTGCTCGATCAGGGCGGTACCGGGCTGTCGGTGGCGCTGGACCTGCCGACCCAGTGCGGCTATGACTCCGATGACCCGGAGTACGGCGAGGAGGTCGGCCGTGTCGGGGTCGCCGTGGACACGCTGGCCGACGCCGAGATCCTGTTCGACAGCATTCCCCTTGATCAGATCTCCACGAGCTTCACGATCAACGGCACAGCTGCGATCCTGTTGGCCTTCTATGTCGCGGCCGCGGAGAAGAAGGGTGTGCCGCGCGAGAAGCTCACCGGCACCATCCAGAACGACATTCTCAAGGAGTACGCCTCGCGCGGCACGTGGATCTGGCCGCCGGAACCGTCGTTGCGGCTGATCGCGGACACCATCGAGTTCTGCGCCGCGGAGGTGCCCCGGTTCAACGCGATCTCGGTGGCTGGCGCACACTTCCGCGACGCGGGCGCCAACGCCGTGCAGGAGATGGCGTTCACCCTGGCCGACGGTGTGACGTACTGCGACACCGTGGTCGAGCGCGGCCGGATGACGATCGACAAGTTCGCCCCCCAGATCTCCTTCTTCTTCTACACCCACGGTGACTTCTTCGAAGAGATCGCCAAATACCGTGCGGGACGGCGGCGTTGGGCCACCATTGTGCGGGAGCGCTACGGCGCCAGCACCGACAAGGCGTCGATGTTCCGGTTCGGCTGCGTGTCGGGCGGGGCGTCGCTGTACGCACCGCAGGCACAGAACAACCTGGTGCGGGTCGCCTACGAGGCGATGGCTTCGGTGCTCGGCGGTGTGCAGTCCATGTTCACCGCGGCCTGGGACGAGCCGTTCGCGCTGCCCAGCGAGGAGTCGGCGACGCTTGCCCTGCGCACCCAGCAGATCCTCGCGTACGAGACCGGTGTGACCAAGGTGGCCGACCCGCTCGGCGGCTCCTACTTCGTCGAGGCGCTCACCGACGCCACCGAGGAGAAGATCATCGAGATCATGCACGATCTCGAAACCCACGGCGGCATGGTGCGCTGCATCGAGGACGGCTACCTGCAGGGCCTGATCGCTGACGAGGCGTTCAAGATCCACCAGGAGATCGAGTCCGGTGTGCGACCCGTCGTCGGCGTCAACAAGTTCGTCGCCGACGAGCCGCCGCCGGAGATCGCCACCTACGAACTCGACGCGGAGGGGCGCGATCTGCAGCTCAAGCGGCTGGCCAAGGTCAAGGCCGAGCGCAGCGATGTGGCCGTCAAGGAAGCCCTCGCTGCGCTGGCCACGTCGGCGGAAGGCGATGACAACCTGATGCACAAGCTGGTCGACTGCGCCAACGCCTACTGCACCGTCGGTGAAATGGTGTCCACGCTCAAGTCGGTATGGGGCGAGTTCCAGCAGCCGGTGGTGTTCTGATGGCGTCCGCAGCGCCGAGCCCGGTCCGTGTGCTGGTGGCCAAACCCGGCCTGGACGGGCATGACCGCGGCGCCAAGATCGTCGCGCGGACGCTGCGCGACGCTGGATTCGAGGTGATCTACACCGGAATCCGGCAGCGCATCGAGGATATCGTCTCGATTGCCTTGCAGGAAGACGTGGCCCTGGTGGGGCTTTCAATTCTCTCTGGCGCGCACGTGGCGCTGACCACCCGCACCGTCGATGCGCTGCGCGCCGCGGATGCCGGCGACATCGCCGTCGTCGTGGGGGGCACGATCCCGCAGGCAGACGTACCCAAACTGGTCGAAGCCGGTGCGGCCGCGGTTTTTCCCACCGGTACGCCGCTGGACGCACTCGTCGACGAGGTGCGCAAACTGACCGCCGGGTCTCAGGTGGAGAGCTGATGGTCTCGCCGAGTGTGATACGACGGCGACGTTTGGTGGTTTCTTCGCCGAGGCTTCACCCTCGGCGCGGAACTCCCGGAGGGAGGGCTAGATGCGGCTCGGCGTGATGATCGGGGCCGAGCGCGGCGATATGGCGCGCAAGGTCAGAAAGCTGCTCGACGACATCGAGTGGGCCGAGGCCGCCGGAATGGACACCGCGTGGATGCCGCAAGTGCCCAACGACTTCGACTGCCTGACCATGGTCGCCTTGATGGGCAGCCGCACGTCGCGTATCGAACTCGGCACCGCCGTCGTGCCGCTGCAGGCGCAGCATCCCATCGCGCTGGCGCGCCAGGCGCTGTCGGTGCATGCCGGCACCGGCGGACGGCTGGCGCTGGGTGTCGGGCCGTCGCACCACTGGATCGTGCGCGACATGCTCGGCATTGCCTACGACAAGCCCGCCGCCTACACCCGCGACTACCTCGAGGTGCTCAACGCGGCGCTGTCCGGGCCCGGGGACGTCGACGTGGAGAACGACACATTCACCGTGCACAACCCGACCGTGCTCGGCGCCGAGTCGCCGATGCCGGTGCTTGTCGCCGCGCTCGGGCCGGTGATGCTGCAGATCGCCGGTGAGCACGCCGACGGCACGGTGTTGTGGATGGCCGACGAGAAGGCCATCGGAGAGCACATCGCGCCGAAGATCAACAAGGCCGCCGCGGAGGCGGGCCGCCCGGCCCCGCGCATCGTGGCCGGCATCCCGGTGTGTCTGTGCGCCAATTCGGAGATCGATGCGGCCAAGGACCGTGCCAACCGCATCCTGGCGGAGGCCGAGACGTCCCCGAACTACCAGCGGCTGCTCGACCGCGGCGACGCCCGCAACGTCGGCGACCTCTGCGCGGCGGGCGACGAAGATGCAATCCTCGCGCGCTTCAAGCAGTTCGCTGATGCCGGTGTCACTGATTTGTCGGTGCGGCTGTTGCCGATCGGGAACAACCGCGACGAGCTGATCGCCTCCAAATACCGGACCCGCGAGGTGATCGCGGAGTTGGCCAAGGCTGTGCGGTGAATACCGGCGCACCGCTGGCCGGTATCCGCATCTTGGAAGTCGGCGTCATGCTGGCCGGTCCGTACGCGACGATGCTGCTGGCCGATCTGGGCGCCGAGGTGATCAAGATCGAGCCGCCCGGCGGCGAGATCTCCCGGCAGGTATCGGACAGCTACTTCGCGAGCCTGAACCGCAACAAGCAGAGCGTCGTACTGGATCTGCGCTCGGCGGACGGACGGCGGCGGCTGGGCGAGCTCGTCGCGGAATCCCATGCGCTGCTGGTGAATATGAAGCCGTCGGCGATCAATAAGCTCGGGCTGACCTACGAGTCGCTTCGGCAATTCAACGAGGGCATCGTCTGCGTGGCGATGACCGGCTTCGGCCTCGACGGCGGTGACGACCCGGCGTTCGACTACGTCATCCAGGCGGCGACCGGGGTCGCGATGATGACCGGTGACCCGGCCGGTCCGCCGACGCTGCCCGGTTATTCGTCGGCGGACAACTCCACCGGGCTGGCCGCGGCGCTGGGGCTGCTGGCCCAGATCGTGTCGGGCCGCGGCGGTCAGGTGGACGTGTCGCTGCGCGATGTGATGTTGTCGCAGTTGAACTACCGTGCGTCGGCCTATCTCAACGACGGCGCGCCGCCGTTGCGCTATCCGATGGGTGCGCATTCGTATTACGTTCCGGCTCAACTGTTCTTGACCGCCGATGGATATCTGGCACTGTTCATCACCCACGACGCGTTCTGGCAGTCCTTCTGCGCGGAGGCCGGGATCGAGGGCTTCTCGACGATGGCCGAGCGCGCGGCCAGGCGTGACGAGGTGCTGGCGGTGGTGTCAGCCGCGTTGGCCACCGACACCGCCACCAGCTGGGAGGCGCGACTGCGTCCGCTCGGCATTCCGGTGGCAGCGGTGCGCACGCTGCCCGAGGCGCTGGAGGCGACACCCGAGGTGGTCGTCAAGGCGGGCGATTTCCGGTTGGTGGGCAGCCCCATTCGAGTCGCCGGCTACCAACCCGACTACCGGCCGCCACCACGGGTCGACGAGCACGGCAGCGTCGGCCCGCGCGCGGCTCACTCGTCGTAGCTGACGCTGACCGATGAAGACTCGGGAATGGCTTGGCAGGTGAGGATGTATCCCTCTTCGACCTCATCAGGTTCGAGGGCGTCGTTGACGCGCATGATGGCCTGGCCGGTGATCAGCTTGCCCATGCAGGTACCGCAGTTTCCGGCTTCACATGAGAACGGCGGGGACAGGCCTGCCCGCCGGGCGCTTTCCAGCAGCGTCTCGTTCGCCACCCGCGGCACCGAGACCTTCTTGCGGTCCAGGACGATCGTCACCAGTCCGTCGCCTTCATCGGCGGGTGGGGCAGGCATCGGATCTGCCGTCATCGAACCTCTCCTGGCATATCGATTCTATGCGTAAGAGAATAGCATTCTCATTAACTGATACGCTATTCTCCATACGTCGGAGACTTCGGCAGGAGCCAGTGAGGACAGGGTGTGAGTGAGGCGACCGCGCTCGTTTTCGAGGAGCGCGAGTACACCCTGTCGCAGCTCGACGCCCTGGCCGGGGGGCTGGCCGGCGCGCTCGAAGGTCGCGGGGTAACGGCGGGGCAGCGCGTCGCGCTGATGTCGTCGAACCGGCCCGAATTCGTGATCGCGTTGCGTGCGATCTGGGGGCTCGGCGCTGCGGCGGTGCTGCTCAGCCCGGCCTGGCGGCGCGCCGAGGTGGAACATGCGCTGGCACTGACCGCGCCCACGCACGCTGTCGGCGACCATCCGGTGCTCGCCGAGTTGATGCCGATGCTGCACCTGGACGAGCCGGTGGAGCCGCAGCGACGCGAGCTGCCGGCGCCCGATCCGGAGGCCGACGCGCTGTTCGTGTTCAGCTCCGGCACCACCGGCATGCCCAAGGCCGTGCGGCACACCCACGGCGGATTCGCGGTCGCCGTGCGGCACTGGCGTGACGCGCTCGGGCTCTCGTCGGCCGACCGCATGCAGATCATGACCCCGCCGTCGCACATTCTGGGTCTGCTGAACATCGTGATGGCCCTCGACACCGGCGCGTGGGTCCGGCTGCACCGCCGCTTCGACATCGACGCGATGCTGGCGCACATCCAGGCCGAGCGAATCACCATCGAAATGGCAGTCGCGCCGATCGCACTGGCGCTGGCCGCCCACCCGAACCTGGACTCCTATGACTTGTCGTCGTTGCGCTACATCATGTGGTGCGCGACACCGGTGACCCAGAGCGTCGCTGAAGCCGTCACGGACAAGGCCGGGGTGAACTGGGTGACCGCCTACGGCACAAGCGAATTGCCGGTGATCTCGTGCAACTCGCTGCAGAGGGCACGGTTGGACACCGTGGGGCGTCCCGTACCCGGCGTCGACGTACGCGTCGTCTCACTTGCGGACGGCGCACCGCTGCCGGCCGGGGAGGTAGGGGAGATCCAGGCCCGATCCGATTCGGTCATGGGCGGTTATCTCCCCGATTCAGCGACGACGCAGGCGTTTTCGGATGGCTGGTATCGCACCGGTGACGTCGGCTATCTCGACGGCGACGGCTGGCTGCAGATCACCGACCGCGCCAAAGAGATGATCAAGGTGCGTGGTTTTCAGGTCGCCCCCGCTGAGATCGAGGCGGTCTTATATGGGCATCCCGCCGTCGAGGACTGCGCAGTGTTCGGGGTCAGCCATCCCGCCGACGGCGAAGCGGTGGTGGCCGCCGTAGCGCCGCGAGGTGAGGTCGACACCCAAGAGCTCAGTGAGTTTGTCGGCGAGCGGCTGGCGTCCTACAAACGTTTGAGCCGGGTCGTTCTCGTCCCGGAGATTCCCCGCTTACCTTCTGGAAAGGTATTGCGCCGAGTGTTGAAGGAGCAGCATGGATGTTCGACTGACGGCTGAACAGCAACAGCTGCGACAAGCCGCCGCGGCGCTGGCCGACGACCTCGGACCCGGGTCGGTCGCCGATCTCGACGATGCAGACCGGCTCGCGCGGCTGGAGAAAGCGGTGGACGCCACCGGGTTTCGCGCGCTGCGCTCCGACGGCGCTTCCGGGGTGGAGGTGGCCATCGTCGCCGAGGAATTCGCCCGCGGGCTGGTCGACGCCCCGTTCATCGGGCCGGTGCTCGCCGACGACCTCAGCCGCCGGCTCGGTCGCGACTGGCTGGCGGCGAGCGCGCAGCAGGGCAGCGCCGATCTGACGAATGCGCTTGCCGGGGTGGTGGAGTCACCGGCCGAGCTGGGTGATCTCGACGCCGACGATGCCACCCGCTGGCACGCGTTGGCGCTGACCGCCACGTGTGCGGACCTGGTCGGTGCGGCACGTGGCACGCACACTCTTGCGGTGGAGTACGCCAAGGTCCGCGAACAGTACGGCGCGACGATCGGGTCGTATCAGGCGGTCGGACACCTGTTGGCCGACGCGCTTGCGCTCATCGAGGGCTCGATCAGCGTGCTGCGCCACGCCGCGTGGGCGGTCGACGAGTTGCCTGGGGCCGAGGCGGTCGAAGCTGCCCGGGTCGCCAAGATCTACTGTGCGCGTGCGGCGCTGACGGTCTGCGAGACGTCGATCCAGGTGCACGGAGGTATCGGCAACACCTGGGAATGTCTTGCGCACGTGTACCTGCGGCGGGTGCTGGTCGCCACCGAGGCATGGCCTGTCAAACTGGAGGAGTTGACCATTGGACTTTCGTGATTCGCCCGAGGAGGCCTCGTTTCGCGCCCGGCTGCGGAACTGGCTGACCGAGCAGAAGGGTAAGTTCCCGACATCGGGCGACGAGTACTGGGCCGCACAGGGCGCCTGGCATCAGGCACTGTATGCGGCCGGGTTCTTCGGCACATCGTGGCCGAAAAAGTATGGCGGACAGGACCTCCCTCCGGTGTACGACGTCATCGTCGACGAGGAGATCGCCAAGGCCGGAGCGCCGGCGCGGCCCAGCCTCGGATACCTTGTCGTCGGACTGTCCCACCACGGCAACGAGGAACTACGGCAACGGTTCCTGCCGGGCATGATCAACGGCACCGAGCGGTGGTGCCAGGGCTTCTCCGAACCGGGTGCGGGATCGGATTTGGCGTCGCTGACCACCACCGCGGTCCAGTGTGGCGACGACCCAGAAACTTACGTGATCTCCGGGCACAAGATCTGGACGAGCTACTCCGACGTCGCCGACTGGTGCCTGTTGTTGGCCCGCACGAACAAGGACGTTCCCAAACATAAAGGCATCTCGGCGTTCATCGTCCCCATGCATCAGCCGGGCATCGAACAGCGACCGCTGAAGATGATCAGCGGTGTGACCAAGGAGTTCGGTCAGGTTGCCTTCGACGGCGCTCGGGTACCTGCCGAGAACATGGTCGGCGAGCCAGGGGACGGGTGGAAGCTGGCGATGACCGTCGTCAGCCACGAGCGCGAGCCGTCGACACTCGGCTTCTCGGCACGGTACGGAAAGCTTGTCCGGCAGTTGGCCTCCCGGGTCGATGGCGCAACGCCCGATGAGCTGTCGTGGGCGTGGGTGCAGACCGAGATGTTGCGGTTGCATGTGCGCAGGCGGTTGTCGGAGCAGCTCGACGGTGTCACCCACGGGCCGCAGGGGTCACTCGACAAGCTGCTGATGACCTGGGTGGAGCAGTCAGTCGGCCACGCGGCGCTGGCGACCGTCGGCACCGGTGACCCGGAGTTGTTCGGTGCCTACATGTACAGCCGGGCGCAAAGCGTCATGGGCGGCACGTCGCAGATTCAGAAGAACATCATCGCGCAGCGCATTCTCGGATTGGGGTCCTGATGTACGACATGCCAGACGAAATCGACGTTCAAGCCGACGGTGCGCTGCGCATCATCACGCTCAACCGGCCCGACGACCTGAACGCGGTCAACGACGCCCTGCATGTCGGGTTGGCGAAGCTCTGGGATGCGCTCAACGAGGACGCCGACGCACGCGCGGCGGTGATCACCGGTGCCGGGCGGGCATTCTCGGCCGGTGGCGACTTCAACTACCTCGACGAGTTGCGCAACGACGAAGCCCTGCGCCAGAAGACGATCAAGCACGGCCGTGACATCGTGATCGGTATGGTGCGCTGCCGCATCCCGGTGGTCGCCGCGGTCAACGGGCCGGCGGTGGGGCTGGGCTGCAGCCTCGCGGCGCTCTCAGATGTCGTCTACATCGCCGAAGACGCGTTCTTCGCCGACCCGCACGTCACGATCGGGCTCGTCGCCGCCGACGGTGGTCCGCTCGTGTGGGGTTCTCAAATCAGCCTGCTGCAGGCCAAGGAGTTCGCGCTCACGGGCGTGCGGATCAAGGCCCAGCGCGCCGTCGAACTCGGAATGGCCAACCACCTGGTGGTGGACCCGCTGGCCGAGGCCATCGGGTGTGCCAAGAAGCTGATCGAGCTGCCGCGCCAGGCTGTGGAGGCCACCAAGCGCCTGATGAACTTGCAGCTGGAGAAGTCGGTGCTGGCGTCGCTGGATTACGCGAACCTCGCGGAGTACGTGTCCTTCGGCACAACTGACTTCAATAAGATCGTCGACGGTCTCATCGACAAGAAATAGCTCCCCCTTTTTTCCGCGAGCGTGCGGGGAACGCGCACGCTCGCCGACGAAGGCTGGTGGTCAGAAGCTGAGGGCTTCCGACCGCTGGACAGTGCCGGTGACGCCGTTGGCGTCCTGCTGCGCCAGCCGCACCGTCGCGTTGGCCATCGCCTCCGGCGGCTCGACCATCTCGGGCGGTACCTGCATACCGCCACCGCCGGCCTGCCAACCCTCGGTCAACACCACCCGCGACGGGGACAAGCAGTTCACCGCGATGTTGTCGGGCCGCAGATCACTTGCCAGCCCGAGATACAACCGCTCCACCGCGGCCTTCGACACCCAGTAGGCGTTGGCGCCGTGTTCGATCATCTCGACACCGGTGGTCGTTATCGCGATCAGCGAACCACCGCCGCGGGCGCGCACGTGCGGGATGACGACCTTCGTCACGAGGAACACCCCGGTGAGGTTCACGTTCAGGCACAGCTGCCACCGTTTGAGAGGTGTCGACTCGATTGGCCCAAGCCACAGCACCCCGGCGTTGGCGACCAGGATGTCGATGCCGCCGAACTCGGCAACCGTCGCGGCGACGGCGTTTTCGACCGATTCTTCGCTGGTGACATCGCACGGCACAGGTAACGCGCGCCCGCCGGCAGACGTAATGCGTTCGGCGACAGCATGAATCGTTCCGGGCACCTTGCCCTCGTGCTCCGATCGCGCCGCCACGGTGACTGCCGCGCCTTCACGGGCCAGCGCAGCAGCCAGCGTCGCGCCGATCCCTCGGCTGGCGCCGGCGACGAACGCGACCTTGCCCGCAAGCATCACTTGGGCGGGAACCGCAACGCTCCGTCGAGACGAATGATCTCGCCGTTGAGGTAGTCGTTTTCGACGATGCTCTGCGCCAGCTGCGCGTACTCCTCCGACCGGCCCATCCGCTTGGGGAACGGCACCTGTGGACCCCAGTACTGCTCGAGCTGGTCGGCCGCTTGGCCGTAGGCGGGCGTGTTGATGGTGCCGGGGGCGATGGTGACGACGCGGATGCCCAGCGGTGACAGGTCGCGCGCGGCGTTAAGCGTCATGCCGATGACGCCGCCCTTGGCCGCGGCGTACGGCAGCTGACCGATCTGCCCTTCGTAGCCGGCGATCGAGGCGGTGTTCACGATCACGCCACGCCCACCTTCCTCGAGCGGTTCGGTGCTACCGATCGCCGCCGCGCTCAACCGCATGACGTTGAACACCGCGGTCAGGTAGTACTTGACGGTGGTCTCGAACGCGTCGAGTGCCAGCGGGTTGCCGTCCTTGCCGACCAACCGCCCGCCGCCGGCGGGGCCGCCGTGGGTGTCCACCGAGATCCGCAGCGGTGCCAGTGCTTGCGCCTCGGCGATCGCGGCTTTCACCGACTCCTCTGACGTGGCGTCGGTGGGCACGTAACGCACACCGAGTTCGGATTCCAGCGCCTTGCCCTTGTCGTCGGCGAGGTCAGCGACCACCACCTTGGCCCCCGCGCCGTGCAGGCGCCGGACCGTTGCTTCGCCAAGACCGCCGGCGCCGCCGACGACGATCGCCGAGCTACCTGCGATGTGCATATGGTTCCCCTCCTTGCAACTGGCACTCTCCAGTTGAGAGAATAGCATTCTCGTACTGTTTGAAACGGAGATATCCCATGCCAGAAGCCGTCATCGTTTCCGCGCTGCGCACCCCCATCGGTACCGCGATGAAGGGCGCGCTGCGTGACACCGACGCCTACCAGCTCGCCGAGCACGTCGTGGGCGCGGCGGTCGGTGAGCTCGGGTCGCATCCGGTCGACGACGTGGTGCTCGGCGAGGGGCTGTACGGCGGTGGCGTGGTGGCCCGGCACGCGGCGATCACCGCGGGGCTGACCGCGGTGCCGGGACTCGCGGTGAACCGGCACTGCGCGGCGGGACAGGCCGCGGTGCAGGGGGCGGCGGCCAGCATCCGCGCGGGGATGGACCAGCTCGTCATCGCCGGCGGCGTCAACTCCGCGTCCACGTCGCCGAGGTTCAAACGCCAGGACGGGGACGGGGACTGGGTGGATTGGTTTCCACCCACGCATCCGGACCGGCCGGACGCGCCGAATATGGACATGTCGATCACCGTGGGCTGGAATGCCGCGGTCAAGGCCGGGGTCAGCCGCGCCGAGATGGATGAGTGGGCACTGGGCTCGCACCACAAAGCGATCGCGGCGATCGACGAGGGCCGGTTCAAGCATGAGATCGTGCCGATCGAGACGCCGCACGGCGTGTTCGACACCGACGAGCATCCCCGCCGCGACACCAGCCTCGAGAAGCTGGCCGCGCTCAAGCCCTTGCATCCCGAGATCGACGGGTTCTCGATCACCGCCGGAAACGCCTGCGGCGCAAACGACGGTGCCGCGGTGCTGGCGATCGCGAGCGACCGTCTCGGGCTGCCGGCGCTGGCCACCGTGCGCGCGTGGGCCTCGGTGGGTGTCGACCCGGCATCGACCGGGCTGGCGCCGGTGGAGGCCATTCCGAAAGCGCTTGCCCGGGCCCGGCTTTCCCTCGCCGACGTCGACGTGTTCGAGATCAACGAGGCGTTCGCGTCGATGTGCGTGGCCACCATCAAGTTGCTCGACATCGACCCGGAACGCGTCAATGTCAGCGGCAGCGGGTGTTCGCTCGGCCACCCGGTGGCTGCCACCGGCGCGCGGATGCTCGTCACGCTGGTCCATGAGCTGCGCAGGCGCGGTGGGGGTATCGGCGTTGCCGCGATGTGTGCCGGCGGGGGAATGGGATCGGCCACGGTGATTGAGGTCGCGACACCGTAGACTGCGGAAGCCATGACCATCGACGAGCTGATAGCGGCGGCGCGCAACGGATCCGCCCGCGCCGCAGGACGGCTGCTCAGCCTGGTCGAAAGTTCTCGGCGCAGTGAAGTTCTCGAGGCGCTCGGCCCCGTCGCCTCGCCGCGGATCGTGGGCCTGACCGGACCGCCCGGCGCGGGGAAGTCGACGACCGTGGGCGTCCTGGTCGGCGCGTACCGCGAGCGCAACATGAGGGTCGCGGTGCTGGCCGTCGACCCGTCCTCGCCGTACAGCGGCGGCGCGCTACTGGGTGACCGGATCCGAATGGCCGCCCATATCAACGACGCCGATGTGCTCATCCGATCGGTGGCCGCGCGAGGTCATCTGGGCGGGTTGGCGGCGGCGGTGCCGGCCGCGATCAGATTGCTCGCCGCGCTGTCCTACGACCTGATCGTGCTGGAGACCGTCGGCGTCGGGCAGTCGGAGATCGAGATCGCGGCGGTGGCCGATCCGACGGTCGTCGTCCTCAATCCCGGTGGCGGTGACGCGGTTCAGGCGGCCAAGGCGGGTCTGTTGGAAGTCGCTGACATCGTGGTCATCAACAAGGCCGATCGCGAGGGCGCCGATCAAACCATTCGCGACCTACGGGGCGAGACCAGCGTGCCGATCCTCAAACTCGTTGCCACACAGGGCGATGGCATCGCCGAACTGGTCGACGCCATCGAGGCCCATCATCGCGCGGACAACCCCGAGCGGCGCACCGCACGCGCTCGGTCGCAGATCCTGTCGCTGGCCCATTCGCTGCTGCGTAACCACCCGGACCTGGACCGGCTCGCTCGGGCGGTGGCCGACGGCGACGACGACGCCTACACCGCAGCGGAGCGGCTGTTCGGGGTGGGCACCGGGCGGTAGCGCTGGCTACGCACGTGCCGAGACGGCCAAGCCCGCGCGGTAGCCGAATACCATTGCGGGCCCGATGGTTCCGCCGGCGCCGCCGTAGGCCTTGCCGGTGGCGCCGGCCATCGCGTTGCCCGCGGCGAACAGCCCGGGGATCGCCGATCCGTTGACGTGCAGCACCCGGCCGTCGGCGTCGGTGCGGGGACCGCCCTTGGTGCCCATCGCCCCGATCGACACCGGCACCGCGTAATAGGGCGGCGTGTCGATCGGGCCCAGCGTCTTGCCCGCTGTCGTCGGTGCCGTGTCGTCTCCCCAGTACCCGTCGTAAGCACTTGACCCACGGCCGAACTCAGGATCACATTCGTGAGCGACGGCCTCGTTCCACGCGGAAAGTGTGCCCGCCAGACCGTCGGCGTCGATACCGGTCTTGGCTTCCAGCTCGGCCAGATCCGCCGATGCCGAAAACCATTCGGGCGCCTGGGCGCCCGGTTCCACGCCAAGGAACCCGTACCGCTTGAGATGCTGTGCGTCGAACACCATCCAGGCGGGATCATTCGCGTAACCGTGGCGCGGGTCAAGGTAGTGGAACGGCCCCGCCATCGAGTTGTACTCGCCTGCTTCGTTGAGAAACCGCCTGCCAGCGCGGTTGACGATGATGCTGCGCGGACGGGTGCGTTCCAGCCGGACGCTTCGGCTGCGCGGATGGCCTTCGAACGTATCGCCGGGTAGCTGCACGATCGGCACCCACCACGCCTCACCCATGTTGGCCAAGTCCGCGCCGTGCGCCATGGCCATCCGCAGCCCGTCGCCGGTGTTGTTGGGCGGCGAGACCGCTCCGCGCATCGGACCGCGCAGATACGCCTCGACCAGTTTCGGATCCCATTCGAAACCACCGGTGCCCAGCACCACGCCGCGGCGCGCGCGCACATTGAAATCTCTACCGTCCTGGGCGATCCGCACCCCCGTGATACCCAACGCGTCAGCGATGAGCTCGACGGCCCTGGCGTTGGTCCGTGGCACCACACCGCGGTCGAGTAGACCCTTCAACAGCCCGGCGATCAACGCGGTGCCGGCCACACAGTAGTCCCCGGAGTCGTCGTCAAGTGACGCGTGGATCCGGGCCCGGGTCTCGGCGTCGATACCGACGTTGCTGAAATCCGCCGGAAACGACGTGATGCGGTTGCGCCATTCACCGAGGCGCGATAGATCGAACGGTTTGGCGTTCAGCGACCGCCCGCCACTGGGTCGGCCGCCGGGCAGCTCCGGCTTGTAATCCGGGAAACCCTCGGCGATCTCGAACTGCAGTTCGCTGTTGGACTCCACGAACTCCAGCATCTTCGGACCGGTGCGCACGAACGTCTCGACCAGGTCGTCGTCCATGAACCCCAGCGACTGCGCCCGCAGATATGCCATCGCGTCCTCGACGGTCAGCTCGCCGTCAGCGGAGCGCGAATGTGCCGGAATCCACAAGATGCCACCGGAAACCGCCGTCGTGCCCCCGACCGTCGCGGCCTTCTCGTAGATCTCCACCGAAGCGCCGTTCACCGCAGCGGTGAGCGCCGACGTCAGGCCTGCGCCGCCACTGCCGAGGACGACGACGTCGACGTCGTGATCCCAGTCCGTCATCGGTAGCTCCTTTCGGCTGCCGCGGCCCTCAGCTGAGGATCGCGGATAAATCGTTGGCCGCCTTGATCACTGCATCGCGCCCGTCGATCACGACGTCTTCCCGATGCGAGATGAGGTTGATGCACATGGGCGGCGACGGGGGCCGTCGGCGTACCGGGACGGCCAGGCCGTATGTGTTCGGCTCGATCTCGCCGTGGGTGATCACCCACCCCTGCTGGCGGGCCAGCGGTACGAGGTCGCGTTCACCGGGACGCGGCGGCATGCTGGCCAGCAGCGCGATCCCGGCCGCGCCACGCTCCAGCGGATAACGGCTGCCCTCGTGAAAGGACATTTGGTAGAAGACATTGGTCGGCACGAGCACCGCGATCGCGACCTGTTGGTCGCCCTCGGCGACCAACAACGACACGGTGCTGCCGATCTCGTCGGCCAGCGCGCGCAGCGTGGGCAAGCTGAGTTGGCGCACATTGTTGTCGAACGACGCCCCGAGCACGGCGAGGGCAGCCGCCGCGCGATAGCGCCCGTCCTCCCCTTTGGCCACCAACCGGAACTGCGACAGCGTGGATAGCAGCCGATAGGCGATGGTCCGGTGCACACCGATGCTGTCGGCAACCTCCTGGGCGGTGAGTCCCTCTCGCGCGGTCGCGACCAACTGCAACGCGGCCAGCCCGCGCGCCAATGTCTGCGATCCGGGAGCACCGTTGGGCATGGCGCTGGACTCCGGCGTCATCGCGGTCGCCTCCTGGGTTTCCCTTGACATTCCCCACTCGCGAGAGTGATGCTCTGACTATAGTGCACGTGGATGTGCGATAAATGAGCAAAGTGCTTACAAATCACGAGAATTCAGTTCTCGCGGTCGAGAGGGTAGGCGTGTCGGAGTTCGAGAGCGTCTGGAGCGATCTTCAGGGTGTCGCGTTCTCGCAGGGCTACCTCGACGCCGGCGGGGTGCGCACCCGTTATCTGCACGCGGGCGACACCGACAAGCCGGTGGTGGTGTTCCTGCACGGCTCCGGCGGACATGCCGAGGCGTACGTGCGCAACCTCGAAGCCCATGCCGAGCACTTCTCGACCTGGTCGATCGACATGCTCGGGCACGGCTACACCGACAAACCCGGGCATCCGCTCGAGGTGCACCACTACGTGAATCATCTGATCGCCGTGCTGGATGCACTCGGCGCGAAGCGGGCCCACATCAGCGGGGAATCGCTAGGCGGGTGGGTGGCGGCCAGGGCCGCAGTCGATCACCCCGAGCGCATCGACAAGTTGGTGCTCAACACCGCGGGTGGGTCGCAAGCCGATCCCGAGGTGATGAGGCGCATCATCACCTTGTCGATGGCCGCGGCGGAGAACCCGACCTGGGAGACCGTGCAGGCCCGCATCAAATGGTTGATGGCCGACAAGTCCAAGGACTACGACGACATTGTCGCGAGCCGGCAGCGCGTATATCGGCAGCCGGGGTTCGTCGCGGCCATGAAAGACATCATGGCGCTGCAGGATCCGCAGATCCGTGCGCGCAATCTGCTCGGGCCCGAAGAGTACGGGTCGATCACCGCGCCGACGATGGTGGTGTGGACAAGTGACGATCCCACCGCCGACGTCGCCGAGGGCCGGCGCATCGCCTCGATGGTTCCCGGCGCCCGCTTCGAGCTGATGCCCGGCTGCGGGCACTGGCCTCAATACGAGGATCCCAAGACCTTCAACCGCCTGCATCTGGACTTCCTGCTGGGACGCCAAGGATGACCGAGCAGGTCGATGTCGTCATCGTCGGCGCCGGACCGTCGGGACTGACGCTTGCGAACATCCTTGGGCTGCAGGGTGTCCGGACGGTGGTTGTGGAGGAGCGCGACACGCTCATCGACTATCCGCGCGGCGTCGGTCTCGACGACGAGGCGCTGCGCACCTTTCAGTCCATCGGACTGGTGGACCGGGTATTGCCGCACACCGTGCCCAACCAGATCCTGAGGTTCTTCGACGCCAATCGGCGGCTGCTCGCCGAAATGGCGCCGCCCGACGCACGGTTCGGGTGGCCCAAGCGCAACGGGTTCGTGCAACCGATGGTCGATGCCGAATTGTTCGCCGGCCTCGAACGTTTCGATTCCGTCGACGTCCGGTTCGGCCACCAGATGCAGACGTGTGTGGAAACCGACGACGGCGTGACGGTGAAGTTCGCCGGCAGGCAGGACGGCCTGCACGCGCGCTACGTCGTCGGGTGCGACGGCGGGCGCAGCGCGACGCGCCGGCTGATGGGCGTGTCGTTCGACGGCACCACGTCCTCGACCCGCTGGCTGGTCGTCGACGTCGCCAACGACCCCCTCGGCCATCCCAACAGCGAGGTGGGCGCCGACCCGGCCCGGCCGTATGTCTCGATCTCCATCGCCCACGGCATCCGGCGCTTCGAGTTCATGATCCACCCCACCGAGACCGACGCCCAGGCCGACGACCCGGTGTTCGTCAGAAATATGCTGGCGCAGCGGGTTCCACACCCGGAGAATGTAGACATCATCCGGCACCGGGTGTACACGCACCATTCGCGGATCGCAGGGTCGTTCCGCAAGGGGCGGCTGCTGCTGGCCGGCGACGCGGCGCACCTCATGCCGGTGTGGCAGGGGCAGGGCTACAACAGCGGGATCCGCGATTCGGCCAACCTCGGGTGGAAGCTGGCCGCCGTGGTGAACGGCCAGGCCGGTGACGCCCTGCTCGACACCTACGACATCGAGCGCCGCAAACACGCCAGGGCCATGATCGACTTGTCCACCATGGTGGGGCGGGTCATCTCACCGACGAACCGACGGGTGGCCGCCCTGCGCGACCGGGTCATCCACGCCGCATCAGTGGTGCCGACGCTCAAACGTTACGTGCTCGAGATGCGGTTCAAGCCGATGCCGCGCTACCAGCAGGGCGCGGTTTTTCACGCCGAACACGACGCGGAGAACTCGCCGACCGGAACCCTGTTCATCCAGCCCCGCGTCGACACCCGCGACCAACAGAATGTGCTGCTCGACGACGTGCTCGGTGCTGGCTTCGCGGTGTTGTGCTGGAGCAACAACCTGCGAGCGATCCTGGGGGACAAGGCGTTCGACCGCTGGAAGGCGCTCGGCGCCCGGTTCATCGAGGCGCGGCCGATGACGCAGCTGTCGTGGCCGGGCCATGACGACGCCGACGTGACGGTGATCGGCGACAGGACCGGCGCGCTCAAGGGCTGGTTCGACACCTACACCGACTCGGTGTTGTTCCTGCGCCCCGACCGGTGCATCGCGGCCGCCTGCATCGCCCAACGTGCGGCCGAGACCAGCGAATCGCTCTTCGACGTGCTCTGCCTGACTCAGGGAGGAGGTTCAGGTTCTCATGGCAACACTGGCCCTGTGCTGTATGTCGCACAGCCCGCTGCTGGATCTTCCGGGACCGTCGCGGGATCTCCTTGACGAGATCGACGCAGCGCTGACCGAAGCGCGTCAGTTCGTCACCGACTACGACCCCGAACTGGTCGTCATCTTCTCGCCCGACCACTACAACGGCTTCTTCTACCGGACCATGCCGCCGTTCTGCATCGGCACTGCCGCGCAGGGCGTAGGTGACTACGGCACCCACGCCGGTCCGCTCGACGTGCCCGCCGACATCGCCACCGACTGTGCCCGAGCGGTTCTCGAGTCCGGGATCGACGTGGCGATCTCGGCGAGCATGGACGTCGACCACGGCACGGTGCAGCCGTTGCAGAAGCTGTTCGGCGACGCGACGGCGCGTCCGGTGATCCCCATCTTCATCAACTCGGTCGCCGTCCCGCTGGGACCGCTGCGGCGGGTACGTGCGCTGGGCGCCGCGGTGGGCACCCATCTGGCGACGCTGGGCAAGCGGGTGCTGGTGGTGGGATCCGGTGGCCTTTCGCACGATCCGCCCGTCCCGACGTTGGCGAACGCACCGGCCGCTGCGCTGGAGCGCATCGTGCACGGGGCGCCGATGAGCGCCGAGCAGCGCCAGGCCCGCCAGGTTGCGGTGATGGCGGCCGCGCAGACATTCGCGCAGGGTGACAGCCCGCTGCAACCGCTCAACCCCGACTGGGATGCCGGGTTCCTCGAGTTGATCGACGCCAACCGGTTGGCTGAGGTCGACGGTTGGTCCAACGCCTGGATCGAGAAGGAGGCCGGCCACTCGGGCCACGAGATCCGCACGTGGGTGGCGGCTTTCGGCGCGCTCGCTGCGCACGGGCCCTACCGCACCGGGCACCGGTTCTACCGCGCGGCACCCGAGTTGATCGCCGGCTTTGCGGTCAGGACGGCGGTGCTCGATGTCTGATGTGTTCGACCGCACGGTCGATGTGCTGGTCGTCGGATCGGGAGGGGGCGGCATGACCGCCGCCTTGGCTGCCGACGCATTCGGCCTCGACACGTTGATCGTGGAGAAGTCGCCGCGCTTCGGCGGCTCTACCGCGCTGTCCGGCGGCGGGATCTGGGTGCCGGGCGCGCCGGCGCAACGCAAAGCCGGCTACACCCCCGACCCCGACGGGGTCGTGCAGTACCTGCGCCGCATCACCGGCGGCCTGGTCAGCGACGAGCGGCTACGCCAGTACGTCGACACCGCGCCCGAGATGATGGAGTTCCTGGAGAAGCTCAGCCCCTGGTTCGAGTTCGTCTGGAAACCCGGCTATGCCGACTACTACCCAGAACTGCCCGGCGGATCCGAACTGGGCAGCACCATCAACGTGCCGGCCATCGACCTTCGCAAGCTCGGCGACGAGGAGCAGAACCTGCTACAGCCGTTGGCGCTGGCGCCGAAAGGAATCTGGTTCGCCCCCAAGGACCTTCGGCTGTTCTACCAAGTGCGGCAGAACTGGCGGGGCAAGGCTGTGCTCGTCAAGCTGATCTGGCGGATGGTGCGTGCCCGGGTTTTCGGCGATCGGATGGCCGCCATCGGGCAGTCCCTCGCCGCGCGCATGCGCCTGGCCCTCAAACAGCAGAACGTCCCGTTGTGGCTCGACACGCCCATGACCGAACTGATCACCGACGTCGACGGCACCGTGACGGGTGCGGTGGTCGAACGCAACGGCCGCCCGCAGCGCATCGGCGCGCGCCGCGGCGTCATCCTGGCCGCGGGCGGGTTCGACCACGACATGCACTGGCGCACCCAGCATCTGCCCGTGCTCAACCGCGTCCGTGAGCTCGCCGGTGAGGGCACCGACTGGAGCTTCGGCAACCCGGCGAACATGGGTGAGGGTATCCGCGCGGGAGAAAAGGTCGGCGCCGCCACCGAACTGCTCGACGAGGCGTGGTGGTTTCCCGCCATCTGCTGGCCCGACGGCCGGCTGCAGTTCATGCTCAACGAGCGGATGATGCCGTCGCAGTTCGTGGTCAACGGCGCCGGCAAGCGGTTCATCAACGAGGCCGCGCCGTACATGGATTTCGCGCACGCAATGATCGAGGGCCACAAGTCCGGGGTCACCCACATCCCGTGCTGGCTGATCACCGACATCCGCTCGTTTCACCGCTATGTCGTCGCCGGGCACCTGCCGATCCCGAAGATTCCCTTCGCGCCGGTACCGACCGGGTGGAAGGTACCCAAGGCCTGGTTGGAATCCGGCGTCGTGCAAGAGGGCACCAGCTGGGAAGAGCTGGCCGACAAGATCGGCGTACCGAGAGGCCAATTACGTGAAACCGCCGAGCGGTTCAACGAGTTGGCGCGCAAGGGCCACGACGACGACTTCAACCGCGGCGAATCGGCCTACGACAACTACTACGGCGACCCGAACCTGCCCAACCCGAACCTGCACCCGTTGGGCAAACCGCCGTACTACGCGTTCCAGATCATCCTCGGCGACCTCGGAACCTCCGGCGGTCTGCGCACCGATGAACAGGCCCGAGTGCTGCGCGATGACGACAACGTTGTCAAGAATCTCTACGCGGTGGGCAACACCTCGGCTGCGGTGATGGGCCGTAGCTACGCCGGAGCCGGCGCAACCATCGGCCCGGCAATGACATTCGGCTACGTCGCGGCAAAACACATCGCCGACCAGTCGACCGACACCGGCACCCCGAACGTCGATAAAGATCGAAAGGTAACCAAATGAAGATCTCGCTGTTCTACGAATTCCCGCTCCCGCGGCCGTGGAGTGACGACGACGAACACCAGCTTTTCCAGGACGGTCTCGACGAGGTGGAGCTTGCCGACAAGGCGGGCTTCTCGACGGTGTGGTTGACCGAGCACCACTTCCTCGAGGAGTACTGCCACTCCACCGCACCGGAGATCTTCCTGTCGGCAGCCAGTCAACGCACCAAGAACATTCGGCTCGGCTTCGGCATCATGCACCTGCCGCCGGCCGTCAACCACCCCGCACGCGTAGCCGAGCGCGTTTCGACCCTCGACCTCATCTCGAACGGCCGCGTCGAGTTCGGCACCGGCGAGTCCTCGTCGGTGGGTGAACTGGGCGGGTTCGGGATCGACCCCGCCGACAAACGCGCCATGTGGGAGGAGGCCCTTGAGGTCTCGATCCGCTGCATGACCGAGGAACCGTTCACCGGATATTCCGGCCAGCACATCGAGATGCCGCCGCGCAACGTCGTGCCCAAGCCGCTGCAGAAGCCGCACCCGCCGGTGTGGGTTGCGTGCACGCGGCCGGCGTCGGTGTCGATGGCGGCGCAAAAAGGGCTCGGTGCACTGAGTTTCGCCTACACCGGCCCTGGCCCGCTGACCGATCGGGTCAACGGTTACTACACGGAGTTCGAGGAGAGCTGTGTCCCGGTGACACCGCAGATGAACCCGAACATTCTCGCGATCGGCGGCGATTTGTCGATGATGGTCGCCCCGACCGACGAGCAGGCCATCGAACGGCTCGGGATGGGCGGCGGGTTCTTCGCGTTCGGAATCATGCACTACTACATGACCGGGATGCACACGCCGGGCCGCACCGGTGTGTGGAAGCGCCACCTCGAGGAGATCGAGAAAGACCCGAGCGTGGTCTACGGCCCCGACCGTGGCCCGATCGGCAGCCCGGAAACCGTGCGCAACTTCCTGCGCGGCTACGAGCAGAGCGGTGTGGATGAGCTGATCCTGCTGCTGACACCCCGCAGGCACGAGGAGACGATGGAGTCTATCGAGCTGATGGGCAAGGAGGTGCTGCCCGAATTCATCGAACGCGATGAGAAGGCCACCGCCGATAAGGCCAAGCGTCTGGCACCGATCCTGGAGAAGGCCGAGGCCCGGCGGCCCGAGTCGACGGCGCCGGTGTTCGACGAGAGCTACGCCTTCGGCGGGTTGCCGACGGGCCGGCAGAACTACACCGCCAACGAGGTCGCGCTGGCGATGGATGAGATGACCGAGGGCATCGAGGCCGCCGCCAAGAAGCTCAAGTCAGGGGAGGGGTGGGCGAGCCGCAACCCGGCTGCCGATCAGAGCTGATCCATGGGGCAGATCGCCGACTTGTGGCGCTACGACGGCCGCAGGGTCGTGGTCACCGGATGTTCGTCGGGTATCGGTGAGCAGGTCGCGCGTCAGGTCGCCGAACTCGGTGCCGAGGTGATCGGGCTGGATATCAGCCCGCCCGCAGCGTCATTCGGTGAGTACATCGCGCTCGACCTGTCGGATCCGGCATCGATCGACGCGGCGGTCGCGTCGATCGGTGGTCACGTCGACGCGCTGTTCAACGTCGCCGGCGTGTCGTCGGGTATCGGGGATCCGCTGCGGGTGGTCACCATCAACTTCCTCGGTACCCGCAAGTTCACCGAGGCGTTGGTGCCGTCGATGCCGCCGGGGTCGTCGATCGCGAACGTGTCGTCGCTGGCGGCGTCGGGCTACCGGCTGAACGCCGACGTCACCGCGGGGCTGGTGGCCACCACGACGATGGCCGATGGAATCAAGTGGTGCGAAAGCCATCCCGAAGCCGTTGCCGATGGCGGCGGTTACCGGCTGTCCAAGGAGGCGATCATCCTCTACGGCATGGCCAGCGTCGTGGCGTTGGGTACCAGAGGAATCCGGATCAACTGCACCGCGCCCGGCGTCACCGACACGCCGATCCTCGACCAATTGCGCAGCGCCTACGGGCAGGAGTTCCTGGACTCGTTTCAGACGCCTCTGGGCCGGACCGCGACACCCGGCGAACAAGCCAGCGTCCTGGTCTTTTTGAACAGCCGCGCCGCCAGCTACGTCACCGGACAGGTGATCTGGGTGGATGGTGGCACAATCGGCGAGACCGACCTCGCCGGGTCGGTGCTGCGACAATGATGACGAGGAAGCAATGACGGCCAGTATGAAGGATTTTCGCCGCGTCGCCGACGAGGTTCGCAATTGGGGCCGGTGGGGCGACGACGACGAGCTGGGCACGCTGAACTTCATCACCCAGGACAAGGTCGCCGAGGCGGCGGCCACCGTGCGCCAGGGTAAGGTCATCTCCCTCGGTGGCGACTTCGGGTCGTCGGGACCGCAGGGCGCGTTCCAGTTCCGTCAGAACCCCATCCACGTCATGACCGTCGACGGTGGCGATGCAAACACCTTGTGTCAGTACGCACCTAATTGGCTGCGCAACTCCGTTGCCCAACAGCTCAGCTCGTTCTTCGCCGACAACCCGTTCCGCTTCAACGACGACATGATCGTGATGCCGCTGCAGGCGGCCACCCAGTGGGACGCCCTGTCTCACGTCTACTACGAGGACAAGCTCTACAACGGTTTCCCAGCGGACTCGGTGACCAGTTTCGGCGCCTTCCACTGCGGCATCGACAAGGTCGACGTCAAGGGCATCACCTCGCGCGGCGTGCTGCTCGACGTGGTGGCGCACCGCGGCGCCGAGGTGTTCTGTGAGCCCGGAAACCCCATCACCCCAGCCGAACTCGACGACGTCGCGGCCAAGCAGAACGTGCAGATCGGGCGGGGAGACATCGTCGTCGTGCATACGGGATGGTGGACGCGGTTCCTGTCCACCGGTGACGGCGAGGAACCCGGCTCCGGGCTCGACTGGACCTGCGCGTCATGGTTGCACGACCACGAAGTGGCCGCCGTGGCCGCCGACAACCTCATGGTCGAAGACCCCGACCCGGCCAACGGCGTGGAGGGCACCTTCCTACCGATGCACATGCTGTGCCTGCGCGATATGGGCATGATGCTGGGCGAGTACTGGGACCTCACCGGCCTGGCCGCCGACTGCGCCGCCGACGGGGTGTACGAATTCCAGTTGATTGCACCGCCGTTGAAGGTGGTGGGCGCGGTCGGCGCACCCGTCAGCCCGATTGCGATCAAGTAGGTGGGCTCGGTGGCGGAATACGCCCGCAAGTCCGTGCTGGTCGACGGGCTCGTGACGAGTTATCTTGAGGCCGGAGAAGGCGATCCGGTGGTGCTGCTGCACGGTGGGGAGTTCGGCGCCGGCGCCGAACTCGGCTGGGAACGCAATATCGCCGCCTTGGCCGCGCACCACCGGGTGCTGGCGCCCGACATGCTCGGCTTCGGCGACACGGCCAAAGTCGTCGACTTCACCGACGGGCGCGGTATGCGGATCCGGCACATCGCACGGTTCTGCGAGGAAGTGGGGGTCGACTCCGCATACTTCGTCGGCAACTCGATGGGTGCGGTGAACCTGTTCGTCGACATCACCTCGCCATCGCCGGTCTTGCCGGTGCGCGGCATGGTGGCTATCTGCGGCGGTGGTGAGATTCAGCGCAACGAGTTTTCGGCGGCGCTCTACGACTACGACGCCACGCTACCCGCCATGCGCAAGATCGTCGAAGCGCTGTTCTACAGCCCGGCGTATCCGGCCGATGATGCGTATGTGCAGCGGCGATACCAGGCCAGCATCGCGCCCGGCGCGTGGGAGGCGTTGGCGGCGGCGAGGTTTCGTCGTCCTGGGCTGGAGGCTCCACCGTTGCCGTCGAGCACCCGTGCCTACCAGCGCATCACCGTGCCGACGCTGGTGGTGGAGGGCGGCGGGGACAAGCTGCTGCCACCCGGTTGGGCTGCCGACATCGCCGGGCAGATCAGCGGCGCGCGATCGGCCGTGGTGAACGCCGCTGGGCATTGTCCGCAGATCGAACAGCCCGACGCCGTCAACGCGTTGCTGCTGGAGTTCCTGGCCGGAAACGAGGAGGGTCATGACGGGTGAGCTCGAGGGTAAGGTCGCGGTCGTCACCGGCGGCGCGTCGGGCCTCGGCGAGGGGCTGGCACGCCGTTTCGCCGCCGAGGGCGCGCAGGTGCTCATCGGCGACGTCGACCGCGACGGCGGCACCGCGCTGGCCGCCGACATCGGCGCCAACGCCCACTTCGTCGACGCCGACGTCACCGATATCCAACAGGTCAGCGGCCTGGTGTCGACGGCCATCGACCGGTTCGGCGGTCTGCACGTCATGGTCAACAATGCCGGCGTATCGGGCACCATGCACCGCCGCTTCCTCGACGACGACCTGGCCGACTTCGACCACGTGATGCGCATCAACGTGCGCGCGGTGATGGCGGGCACCCGCGACGCCGCCCGGCACATGTCGCAGCACGGCGGCGGGTCGATCATCAACCTGACGTCGATCGGCGGCATTCAGGCCGGCGGCGGCGTGATGACCTACCGGGCGTCGAAGGCAGCCGTCATCCAGTTCACGAAGTCCGCGGCAATCGAGTTGGCGCACTACGAGATACGCGTCAACGCGATCGCGCCGGGCAACATCCGCACCGCTATCGTGCGTAAGTCGGCCACCGGCGAGGATCGCGAAAAGCTCGGGCAGTTCGAGGCCAAGATCCGCGAACAGATGCGCAACGACCGTCCGCTGAAGCGCGAAGGCACCATGGAGGATGTCGCCGAGGCGGCGCTCTACTTCGCCACCGACCGCTCCCGGTACGTCACCGGCACGATCCTTCCGGTCGACGGCGGCACCGTTGCGGGCAAAGTAATTGTGCGCAAACCGAAATCGGACACCGAGGCCTAGTCACCGTCCGCGTGGTCGGCATGTTCTCGAACCAATTGCGGAAACCTGCGGCGGTCCGGGCGGAAGATGTCGTGAGGCGAGTCGCTGAACTCGACCAACGTTGCATCGGGGAACTCGTCCCGATACCGCGACCACTGCTCGTCGGTGACCAGAACACGTTCGCCGCTGCGCACCACGAGTAACGGAATTTGCAGCGCGGCAAGCTCATTCCAAAACGCCCGCGCGCGAGCGGCCGCAAACG
>NZ_JBEFRW010000019.1:0-85586 GCF_053483195.1 Mycolicibacterium sp. XJ2546
GTGATTCTCGGCGTACATGCGCCGCCAGCACTCCTCATGCTCGTCCCCCTTGGCGATCTGTTCAACAGCTTCCTCTACGGACAACCGCGTGGGACCGCCTCGAAAATCGGTCCGTCCTCAGGGCTTTCAGCCGGGATCGGCCAGCTGACTGTCGAAATGCCCGCAGTCGAGCAGGACATCCCAGACGGCGACGTCTTCCCGAACCATCGGCCATGTGAAGTCGCCGTAGTCATCTGGTTCTCTGACATAGAGTCTGTCTCGACGCCGAACCCATTCCACGACGTCTCGTCCCGGGGCGCCAAATGGCTTGTACCGCTTGCACTCCGGGTCGCAGCAGAGGAATTGGCCTGCTGGGAGGTTCGCCACGCCGTGGATGCTGCCCCGCTCCGGTTTGACGGAACGCTCATCCCCGTCCATCTGGGCAAAAGCAGACTCCTTGATTTCATCGAACCTCTATCGTTCGTACTCGGGGATGCCCCGCTCAGTCGGCCTCACCAACCCAGCGGTATTCCCCGCGCAGCTTCAACAGACGCTCGACATCGTCTCGGGTCGCCGCGTCCCTGACGCATCCGCAGTCCAGTTGGATCCGCCACAGGTACGTCTCCTCCGGTTTTGGTGCAAGGATCTCAAATAGTGCAGTCGTCTGCGGCCCCTTACTCAAGCTGCGCCGGCGCCAGTCCTCATAGTCGCGTGCGAGCTTTTCGCGCGGGATCGGCTTGCCGGGTAGCCTGCGCCGTTCGACCGGGGCAGTCATGTGAGGACGCTACCGCCGAGGACTCACCGATGGAGGTCTGCACCAGAACAGCGATCACGGGCGTGCCGCGTGTCGAGACTCCTCGTCTAGGGAGTGCAACTTTCCGCGTCTCGCGCGCCTGCCCTCCGAAGATCGGTAATGTCGTCAGCACGGCACGCCTCGAAGTATTCGGGGTAATCCTCGTCGCGGTTCTCGAAGTAGCGGGTGGGGGCCATTCCCCACCCAAAGGTGGCCACCCCCGGGATCACCACCGTGTAACCAGGGGACGAGCGAAGGTGCAATGATTCTCGGTTAACCCGGATGGCACAGAGAAGGCGCAAGACTTGCTCTGATGAGCTAAGTATTGCTCTGAACTGCGAAGTACTTGCTCCCCCGGCTGGACTCGAACCAGCAACCCTTCGGTTAACAGCCGAATGCTCTGCCAATTGAGCTACAGGGGATCGCTCGCCCGCGAACATCATCTGCCCCACGGATCGACGGTGACTCTAGCTTACGTGCCGCACCGCTCGCCAATGAGCCGCCACCCCGCACGCACCCCGCCACGTGAGGCAGGATGGACACATATGAACCGTCGACTGGGAGGGGCCCTGTGATCCGGTATCTCGTCGTATTGGCTGTCGGCTACGTATTGGGCACGAAGGCGGGCCGACGGCGGTATGAACAGATCGCCGGAACCTACAAGGCAGTCACCGAGAGCCCGGCCGCCAAGGCCGTCATCGATGCAGGCCGCCGCAAGATCGCCGACCGGGTCTCACCGGATCCGGCGCTGGTCACCCTGACCGAGATCGACTCCGAGACCGCGGTGATCGGGCCGGAGAACTCGCAGCGTAGCCAGCGCCCTAGTTGATGCCCTCGGAGATGGTGGTGCCCGGAAGCAGCGGGCCGGTGCTGAAGCCCGCGCCGTCGGGACCGTAGAGACCGATGTACGGCGTGCCGACGTTGACGCCGTTGCCGTTGGAGTGGCCGAGGCACTTGCCGTCTTCTTTGTTGCCGAACCAGGCCAGGCAGTTGCCCTGCGCGACCTGAACGTCGGCGCCCGTAGCAACCACAGCTGCCGCGAACGGCGCCGCGACCGCGGCCACCGCGAAGGCGCCCGCAGCGACGAGCCGCCGCGCCCGGTTGTTGGTCGATGTCACGAGCTTGCCTTTCTGACCGTCCCCCGACGGTTTATAGCGTGCCAACCCTATCGCGTTACCGGGCTTCACGCAGTCATGTCGTCGCCGCTGGCCTGTTCCAGCAGGCTGCGGCGATACGCCTCCATCGCGACCAGGTCGCCGAACAACGCGTGGTACTCGTCGCCCTGTTCCACCGGCGACATGCGCTGCAGTTTCGACTTGACCTCAGCGATCTGCCGTCCCACCCATACTTCCTGCAACCGGGCCAACACGCCACCGATGTAGCGCGGCAACCGTTCGTCGTCGTCGACGTTGATGGCCTCCACACCGAGTTCGTTGACCAGCCCGGCCGCGGCCGGGGCCGCGGTCTTCTCGCGGACCGCCTCGATCCACTGCCCGCCCGACAGACCCGCCGACGCACCGCCTGCAGCCTCGATCGCCGCGCGCACCGCCGCATACCCGGGATGGGTGAAACTCTCCACGGTCAGCGAGTCGAACACCGGACCGGCCAGCGCGGGGTACTGCAGCGCCGCCTTGAGGGCCTCCCGCTGCGGCCACAGCGTCGGGTCGGCCGGGTCGGGCCGCGCTGCCGTCACCGGCTGGCTGGGCGCCCGTCGCGGCGGGGCCTCGGTCACCGCTCCGCGACGCCGACGGCGGTCCGGCATCCCGCGCTTCTGCGCCTCCTCACGCACCCGCGACAGCACCTGACCCTCGTCGCTCCACCCCGTCCATCCCGCCAGCCGTCGCGCATACTCGTCGCGCAGCGCGTAGTCACGGATCCGAGCCACCAGCGGCACGCACTGGCGCAGCGCATCGACCTGCGCCTGCGGGTCGTTGTCGAGGACGTCGCCGTCGGGGATCAGATTGCGGATCGCGAACTCGAACATCGGGATGCGCCGTGCCACCAGGTCGCGCAGCGCCTTGTCGCCAGACTTCAGCCGCAGATCGCACGGGTCCATTCCGTCGGAAGCGATTGCCACGAAGGACTTTCCGGCCACCTGCTGGTCGCCGTCGAACGCCTTCAGTGCCGCCGCCTGGCCGGCCTCGTCGCCGTCGAAGACGAAGATCAGCTCGCCGCGGTACCAGTTGTCGTCCATCATCAACCGGCGCAGCAGCGCCAGGTGACCCTCGCCGAAAGCGGTGCCGCAGGACGCCACTGCGGTGGTCTCGTTGGCCAGGTGCATGGCCATCACGTCGGTGTAGCCCTCGACGACGACGGCCCGGTGCGCCTTGGCGATATCGCGTTTGGCCAGATCCAGACCGAACAACACCGAGGACTTCTTGTACAACACCGTCTCGGGGGTGTTGATGTACTTGGCTTCCATCGGGTCGTCGTCGAAGATCCGGCGGGCGCCGAAGCCGATCACCTCACCGCCGCTGGCCCGGATCGGCCACAGCAGCCTGCGGTGGAACCGGTCCATCGGGCCGCGGCGGCCCTCCCGCGACAGCCCGGCCGCCTCGAGCTCCTTGAACTCAAACCCCTTGCGCAGCAGGTGCTTCGTCAGGGTGTCCCAGCCCGACGGCGCGAAACCGCAGCCGAACCTGGCGGCGGCTTCGGCGTCGAAGCTGCGGTCGAGCAGATACTGGCGTGCCGGCCCGGCCTCCTCGGATTGCAGCGCATCGGCGTAGAACTCCTGAGCGGCGGCGTTGGCGGCCAGCAGCCGGCTGCGGCTGCCGCGGTCACGCTGCACGTTCGTCGCGGCCGCGCCGGTGTAGGTGATCGTGTAGCCGACCCGGTCGGCGAGCAGTTCGACCGACTCCACGAAGCTGACGTGCTCGATCTTCTGGACGAAGGCGTAGACGTCACCGCCCTCCCCACAACCGAAGCAGTGGAAGTGGCCGTGGTTCGGCCGAACGTGAAACGACGGCGTCTTCTCGTCGTGGAACGGGCACAGCCCCTTCATCGAATCGGCGCCGGCCCGGCGCAGCTGCACGTAGTCGCCGACCACGTCCTCGATGCGGATGCGTTCACGAATGGCCGCGATGTCTCGATCGGAAATGCGGCCTGCCACGCGGACAGTCTAGGCCCAGCCTGACTACGCTTCCTCCGGTTCCATTCGCGCCAGCCGGCCCTCGGTGTACGACGCGATCTGGTCGACGATCACCCGGATCCGCGCGCCGTCAGCTGCGGCCGCGTTGAACGCAGGCACAAAGATCGGGTCCAGCGTCGCGGGCGCGCCCGCGAGCAGCCAACGCGCCACGCGGTGGATGCGTTCGCGCTGCTGTGCCTGCAGCTCCAGGTGCCGCGGGTCGGACATGATGAATTGCAGCGCCAAGATCTTGAGCACGGCAACCTCGGCGCGCACCAGGTCGGGCACGGCCAGATCGGCGGCGTAGCGCACCAGCGGCCCGCGTCCGGCGACCTCCCGGGTCGCCGTGATGGCCGCCGACGCGAAGCGCCCCACCAGCTCACTGGTCAACCGTTTCAATGCGACGGACGCGCCCAGGCTGCCGTCGTACTTGCCGACGGCGGCCACCACCGGCAGGCTCGACAGCCGCGCCGCCGCGGCCTGCAAGTGGTCGGCACGCAGGCCCGCGCCCATCCCGCTGGATTCGCCGAGCTTGCCCAGTACGGCGGCTGCGTCGTCGTCGGCCAGCACCCGCATGTCGATGCGCCCGGAGATGACGCCGTCCTCGACGTCGTGCACCGAGTAGGCGACGTCGTCGGCCCAGTCCATGACCTGAGCCTCCAGGCTCGGCCGCCGCGCCGGGGCGCCCGAACGGATCCAGTCGGCGGTGGCTGCGTCGTCATCGTAGAAACCGAACTTGCGGTGTTGCTCATCGCGGCGCCACGGATACTTGGTGACGGCGTCCAACGCGGCGCGCGTCAGGTTCAGGCCAGCGCTATGACCCTGTGTATCAAGGATTTTCGGTTCGAGACAGGTGAGGATCCGGATGTTCTGGGCATTGCCCTCGAACCCGCCGTAGTCGGCGGCGACCTCGGCCAGCGCACGCTCACCGTTGTGCCCATACGGCGGATGTCCGATGTCGTGCGCCAACCCGGCCAGGTCGACGAGGTCCGGGTCGCAGCCCAACCCGATGGCCATGCCGCGGCCGATCTGGGCCACCTCCAGCGAGTGGGTCAGCCGGGTACGCGGCGTCTCGCCTTCGCGCGGGCCGACCACCTGGGTCTTGTCGGCCAGCCGGCGCAGCGCCGCGCTGTGCAGCACGCGGGCCCGGTCGCGGGCGAAGTCGGTGCGATGTTCGGTGTCGGTGCCCGGCAGCCCGGCAGCCTTGGCCGGTTCAACCACCTGTCGCTCGCGGTCGAACTCGTTGTACGGATCGGAATTCACTGCCACCGGACCACAGTCTGCCAGCCGTGTTCGCGGGTAGCGCGTGGTCTCCGCCCGCGTCGCATTACATTGGCGACCATGCGCCTTGCCCGTCTGCTTCGCCTCGTGTTCGCGCTGCTCTTCGCCAGTGTGCTGCTGGCCCCGACCGCGGCCGCCGAACCGCCGTTCCGGGTTGCGGGCTACGTCACCGACAGCGCGGGCGTGCTGTCGCCCGACCAGCGCGCCCAGGTCCAAAGCGCCGTTGAGCAGCTCTACACCGACAAGCGGGTACGGCTGTGGGTGGTCTACGTCGACAGTTTCGGACAGAGCCCAGTGCGCTGGGCGCGAACCACCATGCAGCTCAGCGACTTCGGTGACCGCGACGCGCTGTTGGCGGTGGCCACCAACGAACGCGCCTACGCCTTCCAGGTGCCGTCGAGCGTGCTGGACCAGTCCGACGCGGGGGCGCTGCAGCGCGACGACATCGAACCGGCGCTGCGCCGCGGCGACTGGGCGGGTGCGGCGATCGCGGCGGCCACCGGTCTGAACACCACGTCGGAAGGCGGGGTCGGCTGGACATCGGTGTTGGTGGTGCTGGCGGTGATCGGTGTCGCCGTGCTGGGGTTGTGGCTGTGGAGCCGGCGTCGACGGAGCAAGCGCCGCGAGGCCGAGTTCGCCGCGGCCCGTCGCGTCGACCCAACGGATCCCAATGCGTTGGCGAAGGTGTCGGTGGACGCGCTCGACGACCTATCGCGGTCGATGGTCGTCGAGGTCGACAACGCGCTTCTCACCAGCGAGCACGAACTAGAGCTAGCCGTCGAAGAGTTCGGCGAAGAGCAGACCGCGAAGTTCGCGGACGCGGTGCGCAACGCCAAAGCCACTCTGACGCAAGCCTTCAACGTACGCCAGCAACTCGACGACGCGATCCCCGAGACGCCGGCGCAGCGCCGCGACCTGTTGACGCGGGTGGTGGTGGCCGCCGCCAAGGCCGACCGTGAACTCGACGCACGCAGTGCGGAGTTCGCGCGGCTGCGGGACCTGGTGATCAACGCGCCCGCCCGGCTCAACAAGATGACCCAGCAGGTCGTCGACATCACCACGCGCATCGAACCGTCGCGCCAAAAGCTGGCCGAACTGCACAACGAGTTCGACGCCGACGCGCTGACGTCGGTGGCCGACAACGTCGACGCGGCCAAGGAGCTGCTGGCGTTCGCCGACGAGAACATCACCCGGGCGCGCGAGTTGGCCGAGCGGCCCGTGGCCGGACGTCAGACCGAGCTCGTCGAGAGTGTGCGGGCCGGTGAATCCGCTTTGGGGCAGGCCAATTCGCTGCTGGACGCGGTCGACAGCGCGGCCAGCGATATTCGCCGCGCCGCGGCTGGCTTGCCCGCCGCGATCGAGGACATCAAGGCCGGTATCACGCAGGCCGGGAACCTGTTGTCGCAGGGGTCGGTGCCCCAGGCGCCTGAGCTGACAGCCGCGCGCGACGCGGCAGCCGCCGCCGTCGCAGCCGCGCAGCGCAAAGGATCAGTGGATCCGCTGGGCACGTTCACCGAGCTGACCAAGGCCGACGCCGATCTGGACCGGCTGTTGGCCGCCGTCGAGAAGGAACGCGAAGCCGCCGACCGGCTGAACCGCACGCTTGAGGAAGCGTTGTTCACCGCCCGGTCCCGGGTGCGCTCGGTGTCGGACTTCATCGACACCCGGCGCGGCACCATCGGCCCAGAGGCCCGCACACGGCTGGCCGAGGCGGTGCGGCAGATCGGCGCCGCCGAAGCCAAGCGGTCGACGGAGCCGGCGGAGGCCGTCGCGCACGCCAACGGCGCGGCGATGCTGGCCGCCCAGGCGCAGGCGCTGGCCAACGCCGATGTCGAAGCGGCGCGGCGCAGCTACATGGGCCCGTACGGCGGCGGCGGTGGCGGCGGGAATATGGGCGCGGTCATCGGCGGCATCCTCATCGGCAACATGCTGGGCGGTGCGATGCGCGGCGGCTTCGGCGGGGGCTTCGGCGGGGGCGGGTTCAGCCCGGGGTCGTTCGGCGGCTCCGGAGGCGGCTTCTCCGGCGGCGGCGGCCGCTTCTAGGTTGCCCCCTTTTGGGCGCGAGCGTGCGTGTCAGAGGCCGACACGCCGCCGAAAGCAGCAAGTTTGCGCACGCTCACGCCGCCCACGACCGCTCCAACTCGGCCTCGATGCGGCGCAACATGGCCGCCGGTCTGAATCTGACGTCGTCGGATACCACCGACAGGACACTCCAGCGGATCTCGTTCAGCGCGGCTCGCTTCTGGCGATCCCGCCGAAGGCTGTCCAGGTCACTGTGCCAGTCGAAGCCGTCGTACTCGACTGCGAGTCTGTGTTCCGGCCAGGCGAAGTCGACTCGCCAGGTCCGGAAGTCGCGGTCGACGATCTCGTATTGCAGGGCAGTGGGCGGCATTCCACCGTCGATCATGACGAGCCGGGCCTCACTCTCCATCGGAGACTCGGCTTCGGGCCGTGCCAGCGGTATCAGCTCGCGCACCGCGACGATGCCGCGCCTGCCGGCTTGTCGTGCCGCCGCAGCGCGCAACTGACGCGCGTCGCACAGGCCGCTGCGCAGGGCCGCATCTAGTGTGGCGAGTGCGCGCGGACGACGCAGGCCCCGCGCCACCTCAACGGCGGTCCACGCGGGTACCGTCGCTGCCCGGCCGTCGACCTCGCCTAACGGCGCACCTTCGCGGCGATGGATGAACAGCCCGTCGGAGTTTCGCAGTTGATGACCTTCGGGATTGAGAACATGAAGATCACTGACGTCTTCGGTGTCGAATCCGTATGCCGCCGCGGCGGTTCCTAGGCAGACCGCGACCGGCTCACCGGCACGTAGATCCAACCCGTTCAGCCGCGTCATGTTGTCCGGCGCCTCACGGCTGTAGACGCCCGGCCAGACCTTCATCAGCTGCCCGGTGCGGATCTTGGTATCGAGCTGACTCCGGCTCATTGCAGCCAGTAGTTGAGCGGTGGTGGCGACGCCACCTTGCGCTTGGATGAGCGTCTCGATTTCGTCTGCCATGGCCACTAATCCTCGGCGGGACGCGCGCGAGCACCGCGACCTTTTCGGTGCGGTTGGGGACGAATGCCCAGTTGGGGATAACCGTGTGGTCGCGAGCGTGCGCAAACTCGGCATCTGACGCGGCGTGTCGCCCTCTGACACGCCCGCTCGCGCCCGCAAAGTTAACAGCCCTTGAGGCGAGCGGCGAGGTAGTCGCTGACGGTGTCGAGTGCGACGCGGTCCTGCGTCATCGCGTCGCGTTCGCGGATCGTCACCGCCTGATCCTCGAGCGTGTCGAAGTCGACGGTCACGCAGAACGGGGTGCCGATCTCGTCCTGGCGGCGATAGCGCCTGCCGATCGCGCCGGCGTCGTCGAACTCGACGTTCCAGTACTTGCGCAGTTCGGCCGCCAGATCGCGCGCCTTCGGCGACAGGTCGGGGTTGCGCGACAGCGGCAGCACCGCGGCCTTGACCGGCGCCAGCCGCGGATCCAGCCGCAGCACCGTGCGCTTGTCCACCCCGCCCTTGGCGTTGGGGGCCTCGTCCTCGGCGTAGGCGTCGACCAGAAACGCCATGAACGACCGCGTCAGCCCCGCTGCCGGTTCGATGACGTAGGGCACGTAACGCGTATCGCCGGACTGGTCGTAGTACGACAGGTCGACGCCGGAATGCTTGGTGTGCGTGGACAAGTCGAAGTCGGTACGGTTGGCCACTCCCTCCAGCTCGCCCCACGGGCTACCCGTGAACCCGAACTTGTACTCGATGTCGACCGTGCGTTCGGAGTAGTGCGACAACTTCTCCTGGGGATGTTCGTAGAGCCGCAAGTTGTCGCGGTCGATACCGAGGTCGACGTACCACTGCAGGCGTTCGTCGATCCAGTACTGGTGCCACTCGCGTGCCGTTGACGGTTCGACGAAGAACTCCATCTCCATCTGTTCGAACTCGCGGGTGCGGAAGATGAAGTTGCCCGGTGTGATCTCATTGCGAAAGCTCTTGCCGGTTTGGGCGATTCCGAACGGCGGCTTCTTGCGCGCCGTCGTCACCACGTTCGCGAAGTTGACGAAGATGCCCTGCGCGGTCTCCGGTCGCAAGTAGTGCAGACCTTCCTCGGACTCGATCGGACCCAGATAGGTCTTGAGCATCATGTTGAAGTCGCGCGGTTCGGTCCACTGCCCCTTGGTGCCACAATCCGGGCAGGCGATCTCCTCCATCGGCACCGAGTCGGGGTCGGTAAGGCCCTTCTTGGCCCCGTGCTTTTCGAGGTACGCCTCCTGCATGTGGTCCTGGCGGTGGCGCTTGTGGCAGTTGAGGCACTCGACCAGCGGGTCGTTGAACACGTCGACGTGACCGGAGGCCACCCACACATCACGCGGCAGGATGATCGCGCTGTCCAGGCCGACGACGTCGTCGCGGCTGGTGACCACCGAACGCCACCACTGCCGCTTGATGTTCTCCTTGAGTTCCACCCCGAGCGGGCCGTAGTCCCACGCCGACTTGGTGCCGCCGTAGATCTCGCCGGACTGAAAGACCAAGCCGCGACGCTTGGCCAGGTTTGCCACGGTGTCGATGATCGAAGAAGATGAAGCCACGACTGCACAGCCTAGCGACCCGTTCGACCCCCGTTGACATGCGCAACCGCGCATGTATGGTGGCACCATAATGGAAATCGTTTCCACTTTGGCCGACGACGCCGACACCGCCGGCACCCACGACCACAGCGGCGCCCCGTTTCCTGAACTACCGCCCCGCGACGTGCTCGACACTTCCGGCGATTTATTGCGCGCGCTGGCGGCGCCGGTGCGGATCGCGATCGTGCTCCAGCTGCGCGAGTCGGCCCGCTGCGTGCACGAGCTCGTCGACGCGCTGAGCGTGCCGCAACCGTTGGTCAGCCAGCATCTGCGCATCCTCAAGGCGGCCGGTGTGGTCGCCGGTGAACGCTCCGGGCGGGAAGTGATGTACCACCTGGTGGATCACCACCTCGCCGACATCGTCGTCGCCGCCGTCACCCATGCGGGCGAAGGCAAGATATGACCGCAACCGGCGTACGCTCGACCCGCCAGCGCGCCGCGGTCGCCGCGCTGCTCGAGAAGACCGACGAGTTCCGCTCCGCGCAGGAACTGCACGACGAGCTGCGCCGGCGCGGCGAGGGAATCGGCCTGACCACCGTCTACCGCACGCTGCAGCAGATGGCGGCCGCAGGCATCGTCGACACGTTGCGCAACGACAGCGGCGAAGCGGTGTACCGGCGGTGCTCAGACGACCACCACCACCATCTGGTGTGCCGGGCCTGCGGCGCGACCGTCGAGATCCAGGGCCGCGACGTGGAGACCTGGGCCGCCGACGTCGCGCGCGAACACGGATTCTCCGACGTCACCCACACCATCGAGATCTTTGGGCGCTGCGGGGACTGCTCAGCCGACTAGCGCGCGCCGCACGTCCGCGCCCGTCGCCAACACCATGAGGATCAGCGTGCGCAGCGCATCGTCGCTCAAACCTGCGGCGGGAAAGTTGTAGCGCAGCAACACATCTGCGGCTTTCTTGGAGTTACGCTTGGCCCCGGCGGCGATCTGCGCCGGCGCGCTCTTGGTGGCCAGCGACACGGTGCCCAGCAGCGTGTTGTGCGCGTGGTCGGCCACCTTGGCGCGCAGCTTGGCGTCATACGGCAGATCCCACGCCAGCATCTGGGTCAGCGCCACCATCTCGAGCCCCTCGGCGATCGTCACCGTGCGCAGCGACGCGAACGTCTCGTCGTGGTGCACCGTGACCGCGCCGTCGTCCTCCTGCTGTACCGGCAGGATCTCTGCGAGCACCGAGGCGAGCCGTTCCTGCAGCGCCATCAGGCCCTGCCGCTCAAGTACATCATTCGGCTCTGCCGAAGCGACGGTTGCGGTTCACATACTCCTCACACGCCGCCCACAGATCGCGGCGGTCGTAGTCCGGCCACAGCTTGTCCTGAAAGACGAACTCGGCGTAGGCGGCCTGCCAAAGCAGAAAGTTGCTGGCCCGCTGCTCCCCCGAGGTTCGGATGAACAGGTCGACGTCGGGAATGTCGGCGCGATGCAGGTGTTTGGCGAACGTCGCCTCGCTGATGCGGGACGGGTTGATCTTGCCGTCGACCGCCTCCTGCGCCAGCGCGCGCGCGGCCTCGACGATCTCGGTGCGCCCGCCGTAGTTCACGCAGTAGTTGATCGTGATGACGTCATTGCCGACGGTCATCTGCTCGGCGATGTCGAACTCCTTGATCACGCTGCGCCACATGCGGGGCCGCGAGCCGACCCAGCGCATCCGCACACCCATGTCGTTGAGGTTCTCGCGACGCCGGCGCACCACCTCACGGTTGAAGCCCATCAAAAACCGCACCTCTTCGGTGCTGCGTTTCCAGTTCTCGGTGGAGAACGCATAAACGGTCAGGTGTCTGATGCCGATTTCGATTGCTCCGCAGGTGATGTCGATGAGTACCGCCTCGCCCATCTTGTGCCCCTCGGTGCGGTGCAGTCCACGCTGGGTGGCCCAGCGCCCGTTGCCGTCCATGACGACCGCGACGTGGTTGGGCACTTGGTCGGCCGGTATCTGCGGGGCGGCGGCCTTCGACGTGTGCTGGGGCGGACGAGCGAACCTGCCGTTTGTACCGGCGGGGATCTCGGGGAAAACGACCGGCCACGTCGACTTGTCGGGGAAACTCGGATAGTCCTCAGGCGCCGGAGGCAGCTGGGGGTAGGTCTGCTTGCGCGTCCTTTGCCCGGCCCTCTTCACTGCCATGGGCCACATCCTGCCCGAACAGGGACACGCGCTGATCGGCCAGGGTCCTATCCACCCGATAGACCCGCTCGACCAGCGGCAACGTCCGCAATTGACGCTCCAGATGCCACTGCAGGTGTGCGGCCACCAGGCCGCTGGCCTGGCTGCGATGCGACGACGTGGTCGCTTGCGCATACTCCCAATCCCCGTCGTGCAGGGCGACCATCAGGTCCAGTACGGGTTGCGGCGGTGTCACCGACCCCGACGGGCGGCAGTGCACGCACACGCTTCCGCCGGCCGCGACATGAAACGCGCGGTGCGGCCCGGGGGCGGCGCAGCGGGCGCATTCGCTCAGCGCAGGCGCCCAGCCCGCGATCCCCATGGCCCGCAACAGGTAGGCATCCAGCACGAGTTCCCGGGGCCGGGCCCCGTCGGCCACTGCCCGCAATGCGGCCACGGTCAGCCGGTGCAGCGCGGGCATCGGCACCCGTTCCTCTCCGGCCAGCCGTTCGGCGGTCTCCAGCATGGCGCACGCGCAGGTGTAGCGGCCGTAGTCGCTGACGATGTCGCTGGCGAACGCGTCGATGGCCTGCACCTGGGTGACGATGTCGAGGTTGCGGCCCGGATGCAGCTGAACGTCGATGTGCGCGAACGGCTCCAGCCTGGCCCCGAACTTGCTGCGGGTACGCCGCACCCCCTTGGCCACCGCCCGCACCAGCCCGTGCTGGCGGGTCAGCAGGGTGACGATCCGGTCGGCCTCGCCGAGCTTGTGCTGGCGCAGCACCACCGCTCGGTCCCGATACAGCCGCATCGTTACAGTCTCCCACTGCATCCGACAGATCTTTGTGTCGCAGCGCCGATATCCTGGTACGTGATGGTCGACACTGCCCGTTTTCCCACTCTCACGCAGCAACTTTTCCAGCTGGCGAGCGGATCTGTGACGTCTGTCGAGCTGACGCGGCGCTCGCTGGACGTGATCGAGGCCAGCCAGCCGACGCTCAACGCGTTTCGGGTGGTCTTGCGGGAGCAGGCATTGGCCGACGCCGCCGCGGCCGACCGTAAACGCGCGGCGGGCGAACAACTTCCGCTGTTGGGGGTGCCGATCGCGGTCAAGGACGACGTCGACGTGGCCGGGGTGCCGACCCGATTCGGCGCCGACGGCACGGTGCCGGTGGCCACTAGAGATGCCGAAGTGGTGCGACGACTGCGCGCGGCGGGCGCGGTGATCGTCGGCAAGACCAACACGTGCGAGCTGGGCCAGTGGCCGTTCACCAGCGGGCCGGGGTTCGGCCACACCCGCAACCCGTGGTCGCGTGCGCACACCCCCGGCGGGTCCTCGGGCGGCAGCGCCGCGGCCGTCGCGGCCGGTCTGGTGACCGCGGCCATCGGCTCCGACGGCGCGGGCAGTGTGCGGATCCCGGCGGCGTGGACGCATCTGGTCGGCATCAAACCGCAGCGCGGCCGCATCTCCACCTGGCCGCTGCCCGAGGCGTTCAACGGCATCACGGTCAACGGAGTGCTGGCCCGAACCGTCGCGGACGCGGCGATCGTGCTGGACGCGGCGTCGGGCAACGCGCCGGGAGATCTTCATCAGCCACCTTCGGTGCGGGTCTCGGATTCCGTCGCGCAGGCGCCCGGCCCGCTGCGGGTCGCGATGTCGACGAAGTTTCCGTTCACGGTGTTCCGCGCCACCCTGGACCCGGAGATCCGCGCCGCGATGGACGCCGTCGCCGCCCAACTGGGCGAACTGGGGCACAGCATCATCGAGGCCGACCCGAGCTACAGCCTCGGCATGTCGTGGAACTTTCTGTCCCGGTCGACGTCGGGGCTGCTGGAGTGGGCTGAGCGCCTCGGTTACGGCGTCACGCTGGACACCCGCACCAAGTCCAACCTGCGGATGGGCCGGCTGCTTTCGGAGAACGTGCTGCGTAAGGCCCGCGCGCGCGAGGCCGCTGCCCAGCGTCGGATGGGCTGGATCTTCAACATCGCCGACGTGGTGCTGGCGCCGACAACCGCGCAACCGCCACCGCCGGTCGATGCGTTCGACGGGCTGACAGGACTTTCTACAGACCGCACGATGATCAAGGCGTGTCCGGTGACCTGGCCGTGGAACCTGCTGGGGTGGCCGTCGATCAACGTGCCCGCCGGTTTCACCTCGTCCGGGCTGCCGATCGGGGTGCAGCTGATGGGTCCGGCGAACAGCGAGCCGTTGCTGGTCTCGCTGGCCGCGGAGTTGGAGGCCATCAATGGGTGGGCGATGAAACAGCCGCAGCCGTGGTGGACCGTCGGGCCTGCCCCGGATCCCGAGCCGACCGGACGAGCCGAACCCGACATTGCGGGGTCGATCTCCGACGAGGTCGCGTAATGTGCCGATCATGAAAACGCGACGCTACGCATACGCGGTTTCCGCACTGGCGGTTGCGGGCGGCCTGGTGTTCGGGACGTCGGTGGCCAATGCCGACAACAAGCGGCTGAACGACGGTGTGGTCGCCAACGTCTACACGATGCAGCACCTGGCCGGTTGCGACACCGACATCAAGATCAACCCGAAGCTGCGGCTGGCCGCCCAGTGGCACACCAACGACGTGTTGAACAATCGGGCGCTCAACGGCGACATCGGCTCGGACGGGTCGACGGTGGCCGACCGCGCGCACCGCGCCGGCTACAACGGTGTGGTCGCCGAAACCGTCGCCATCAACCCGGCGCTGGCCATCAGCGGTATCGAGCTGATCAACCAGTGGTATCACCGGCCCGACTACCACGCGATCATGTCCGACTGCTCCAACGTCGACATCGGCGTCTGGTCGGAGAACCTGATCGACCGCACCGTGGTGGTCGCGGTGTACGGCAAGGGCGACGGCGCCCCGCCGGTGCACGTCCCGGGGCAGCGCCCGTTCGGACAGCCGGGCGCGGGCGCCCCGGGCTGAGGAGCTAAAAGCCCAACCGGCCCAGCTGTTTGGGGTCGCGCTGCCAGTTTTTGGCGACCTTGACCCGCAGGTCCAGGAACACCTTGGTGCCGAGCAGTTTCTCGATCGCCGTGCGCGCGGCGGTGCCGACCTCGCGCAGCCGCGCACCGCCCTTGCCGATGACGATGCCCTTCTGGCTGTCCCGTTCGACGAACAGGTTCGCGCGCACGTCGATAAGGTCCCCTTGTTCTGGCGTGCGGCCTTCGCGGGGGCTGACCTCCTCGATGACGACGGCCAGCGAGTGCGGCAGCTCATCGCGCACACCTTCGAGTGCGGCCTCGCGGATCAGCTCGGCCATCAGCGTTTCCTCGGGCTCGTCGGTGAGTTCGCCGTCGGGATAGAACGCCGGACCCGGCGGCAGCTGGGCCGCAAGCACGCCGGTCAGCACGTCGAGGTTCTCTCCGGTGGTCGCCGAGACCGGCACGATCTCGGCGTCGGGGCCCACCAGCTCGCTGACCTCGACCAACTGCGCGGCCACCCGGTCCTTGGCCACCTTGTCGATCTTGGTCACGATCGCCATCAGCGTGGTGTTGGGTGCGACAGCGCGGATCTGCTCGCAGATCCACCGGTCCCCCGGCCCGATCTTCTCGTCGGCGGGGATGCACAGCCCGATGACGTCGACCTGGGAGTAGGTCTCCTTCACCAGATCGTTGAGCCGCTGCCCGAGCAGGGTGCGCGGCCGGTGCAGCCCGGGGGTGTCGACCAGGATGATCTGAAAGTCGTCGCGGTGCACGATGCCGCGGATCGTGTGCCGGGTGGTCTGCGGCCGGTTCGACGTGATCGCGACCTTGGCGCCGACCAGCGCGTTGGTCAGCGTCGACTTGCCGGTGTTCGGCCGCCCGACGAAACAGACGAAGCCGGAACGGAATTCGGAGCTCACCCCTTGCTCCCGTTGACTCTGCGGTCCCGGCGCGGTTGTGGCGGAAAAGGCCGCCCTGCGCGCAGAGTCAACACCAACGGTGCCGTCATGCGGACTTACCGGACCAGTCGGTGACGAGAACGGTTGCGTCGGCCGACAATTCGCGCACGGCGGCCACGCCGGCGTCGTCGGCGCTTCCGCCGACCAGCACCGCGGCTTCCAGCCCGGTGGCGCCGCTGGACACGGCGGCGGCGACGGCGGCCTGCAGGGCGGTAAGCTGCAGCGCGTCCAGCGCGACGGGTGCCCCGGCGTAGGTGCGGCCGTCGGCGTCGCGCACCGCAGCGCCGCTGGTCGCTTCGGCGCGGCCCATCGCGCCGCGGGCCAGCGTCACCAGCTTGGCGTCCTCGGGGTCGAGATCAGTCATTGCTCTCCTCTGCGGCCGGTTCCGTCCGGCTGACCAGGACGGTACCGATACGCACGCGGCCGCGATGGTCCGGTCCACCCTCGGCGCGCAGCCGTAGCCCGTCCCACGTCACCTCGGCGCCGGGCAGCGGAACGCGGCCCAACTCCAGCGCCACCAGCCCGCCGACCGTGTCGACGTCGAGGTCTTCGTCGAAGTCGATGTCGTAGAGCTCGCCGAGATCTTCGATCGACAGCCGCGCCGACACGCGATACCGCTTGTCGCCCAGGTCTTGCACCGGAACGGTTTCACCTGCGTCGTATTCGTCGACGATCTCGCCGACGATCTCCTCGAGCACATCCTCGATGGTGACCAGCCCGGCGATGGCGCCGTACTCGTCGACCAGCAGGCACATGTGGTTGCGGTCGCGCTGCATCTCCCGCAGCAACTCGTCGAGCGGTTTGGAGTCCGGGACGAACACCGCGGACCGCATCACCTCCGACACCTTGGTGCTGCGTCCCCCGTCGGTGGCGTAATAGGTGCGCTGGACAAGGTCTTTGAGGTACACCACCCCGACGACATCATCGACGTTCTCGCCGATCACCGGGATCCGGGAGTGCCCGCTGCGCACCGCCAGCGACGTGGCTTGGCCCGCGGACTTGTCCGCCTCGATCCACACCATCTCGGTACGCGGCACCATCACCTCGCGCGCCGGGGTGTCACCGAGTTCGAACACCGACTGGATCATCCGGCGCTCGTCGTCGGCCACCACGCCGCGCTGCTGAGCCAGGTCGACGACCTCGCGCAGTTCGATCTCGGAAGCGAACGGCCCGTTGCGGAAGCCGCGGCCAGGCGTGAGCGCGTTACCGATCAGCACCAGCAGCCTGCTGATCGGGGTCAACAGCAACGAAAGCGCTTGTAGCGGAAGGGCAGCCAGCAACGCGATCGTGTACGCGTGCTGTCGCCCTATGGTGCGCGGGCCGACGCCGATGACCACGAAGCTGACCACCACCATGATCGCCGCGGCGACGAACAGCCCCCAGGTCACACCGAGGTGGCCGTCGAGGTACGCCGCCAGCAGCACCGTCGCGCCCACCTCGCAGGCGATGCGCAGCAGCACGATGAGGTTGATGTAGCGGGGCCGTTCGGCCATCACCTTGGCCAGCCGGACCGCGCCGGGGCGTTCCTCGCGCTGCAGCTCCTCGACGCGAGCCGGCGACACGGTGCTCAGCGCGGCGTCGATGGCCGCGAACAGCCCACCGAGACCGACCAGCACGATCGCGGCGATCAGCTGCGCGGTGGTGCTCACGGTTCGTCGAAGTATCGGGAGTTGTCCAGCAGCCTGCGTTCCTTCTCGGACTGGCGATGCTGGTGATAGGACTCGACCTGATCGGCCACCCACTCTTCGAGCAGTTCGCGCTGCAGGGTGAACATCTCCTTTTCCTCATCGGGTTCAGCGTGGTCGTACCCAAGGAGGTGCAGCACACCGTGCACGGTCAACAGGGCGAGTTCCTGGCCCAGCGAATGCCCGGCCGCGACGGCCTGTTCGGCGGCGAACTGCGGACACAGCGCTATGTCGCCGAGCAACGCCGGCCCCGGCTCGGGCGCATCCGGCCGACCGCCCGGTTCAAGCTCGTCCATCGGAAAGCTCATCACATCGGTGGGTCCGGGCAGGTCCATCCACCGCATGTGCAGGTCGGCCATCGCCGCGGTGTCGAGCAGCACCATCGACAGTTCGGCCGCCGGGTGCACGTTCATCTTGCGAATGACGAACCGGGCGATGCTGATCAGTTCGTCTTCGGAGACGTCGATGCCCGACTCGTTGGACACCTCAATGCTCATATCGGGCTACCGTCGTGACCTGTTCCCCGAGGCGCGCCGCTGGGCCCGGTTCAGCTGCGTGGGCTCCTCGTGTCGTGCGTATGCGTCGACGATTTCGGAGACCAGCCGGTGTCGCACCACGTCGGCGCTGGTGAGCTCGGCGAAGTGGATATCGTCGATCCCGTCGAGTATCTGCATCGCGGCGCGCAACCCCGAGCTGGAACCGCCGGGCAGGTCTACCTGCGTGATATCACCCGTCACGACGATCTTCGAATTGAACCCAAGCCGGGTCAGAAACATCTTCATCTGTTCGGCCGTGGTGTTCTGCGCCTCGTCGAGGATGATGAACGCATCTGAGATCGTTCTGCCCCGCATATATCCCAGCGGAGCCACCTCAATTACCCCGGCGCTCATCAGCTTTGGGATCAGCTCGGGATCCATCATGTCGTGCAGCGCGTCGTAGAGCGGGCGCAGGTAGGGGTCGATCTTCTCGCTTAGCGTGCCGGGCAGGAAGCCGAGCCGCTCCCCCGCCTCGACGGCAGGCCGGGTCAGGATGATCCTATTGACCTGTTTGGTCTGTAATGCGTTGACTGCCTTGGCCATTGCCAGATACGTCTTACCTGTGCCTGCCGGGCCGATACCGAACACGATGGTGTGCGCATCGATGGCGTCGACGTAGCGTTTCTGGTTCAGCGTCTTGGGCCGGATCGTCTTGCCGCGCCGCGACAGAATGTCGAGGGTCAACACTTCAGCCGGCGACTCGTTGCCCGCGCCGGTGAGCATGCTCACGCTGTGCCGTACGACCTCGGGGGTCAGCGACTGCCCGCGGCCCACGATCGCCATCAACTCGGACACCACGCGTTCGGCCAGCGCGACGTCGGCGGGTTCGCCGGACAGGGTCAGCGCGTTGCCGCGCACATGGATATCGGCCGCCAGGACGCGCTCGAGCGCGCGCAGGTTCTCGTCGGCGGAACCCAGGAGGCCCACGACGAGGTCGGGCGGAACATTGATCGTGCTGCGTACCGACTCAGCCTGCGACGAGTCAGCGGTCGTCTCGCGGGGCGTCAAGAGGGTTCAGTGCCTGCTTTCTGTGTCCTGGCCTGCTGGTTTGTCAAGAACACCCAGTTTACCGCCGGGCGGTGACGCTTCCCAATGATTAGCCCAGACGCCGGCTCACCGCCACCGCGGCGTCAGCACGCCCAGCGCCCCCAGTGCGACCGCCGCGGCCGTCGACGTCCGAAGCACCGTCGGGCCCATGCGCACCGCTGTCGCACCCGCGCCGACCAGCGCGGCGACCTCGTCGTCGGTGAGCCCGCCTTCCGGCCCGACCACCAGGTACACCGCTTCGGCGTCGGCGACCGGCACGTCGGTGAGCGGCTGGGTGGCCGATTCGTGCAGGACCAGCACGACGGCGTCGCCGGCGGCGAACCGCTCGACCAGCTCGGCCGTCGACACCACGCCGCTGACCTGCGGGATGTGGGGGCGTCGCGACTGCCGCGCCGCCGATCGGGCCACCGCGGCCCAGCGCCGCAGCCCCTTGTCGATCTTGGCTGCGCCGTCCCATCTCGCGACGCACCGCACCGCCTGCCAGGCCACGAACGCGTCGGCTCCGGCTTCGGTGGCCAGTTCGACGGCCAGCTCCGCGCGGTCGGACTTCGGTATCGCCTGCACGACGGTGACCGTCGGCGCGGGCGGGGGCACGAACCGGCGGTCCAGCACTCGCGCGGTCAGCCTGCCCTTGGCTGTCTCCTCGACGACGCACTGCGCCACCTCGCCGGCGCCGTCGCCGAGGTGGAGGTGCTCGCCGACGCGGATGCGGCGCACGTTGGCGGCGTGGAAGCCCTCGTCACCGTCGACGACTGCGAGCTCACCGACGCCGGGCAGCGTATCGACGTAGAACAGCGCGTCGGTCATACGCTTTTTCGCCGAGTCCTGCGCCAGGGTCGCTGGGAAGCCGAAATCACCACGCTGGTGTGGATTTCGCGGTCCACAACCGCGTCAGCGGCCGCTGAACGTCTCGCGCAGCCGGGAGAACAGCCCGCCGCCGGACGAGCCCGCGGCGCCGTTGGTGGAGCGCACCTCGGCGGTGTCCTTGGCGCGGTGTTCCTTCAGCTTGCGCAGCAACTCGATGTCCTCGTGGTCCAGCCGCGACGGCACGACGACCTCGATGTGGGCGTGCAGATCGCCGCGCACCCCGGACCGCAGATGCGGCATGCCGCGGCCGCGAAGCGTCGTCACCTGACCGGGCTGGGTGCCCGCCGGGATGGTGATCTCGGTCGGGCCGTCCAGAATCGCGTCGACGGTGACGGTGGTGCCCAGCGCGGCGTCGACCATCGGCACCGAGATCGTGCAGTGCAGGTCGTCGTTGTCGCGGACGAAAATGTCATGCGGCTTCTCGTGCACCTCGACATAGAGGTCACCGGCCGGCCCGCCGCCGGGGCCGACCTCGCCCTGGGCGGCCAACCGCACCCGCATCCCGTCGCCGACACCGGCGGGGATCTTGACGCTGATCTCGCGCCGCGCGCGCACCCGGCCGTCGCCGCCGCAACGGTGGCAGGGGTCGGGGATCACCTCACCGATCCCGCCGCACACCGGGCACGGCCGCGACGTCATCACCTGCCCGAGCAGCGAGCGCTGCACGGTCTGGATCTCGCCGCGGCCACCGCAGGTGTCGCAGGTGGCGGGGCTGGAGTTGCCGTGGGTGCCCTTGCCGTGGCACAGGTCGCACAGCACCGCGGTGTCGACGGTGACCTGCTTGGTCACGCCGGTGGCGCATTCGGTCAGGTCCAGCCGCATCCGCAGCAGCGAGTCCGAGCCCGGCCGCACCCGGCCCACCGGGCCGCGGGTGGCCTGCCCGCCGCCGAAGAACGCCTCGAACACATCGCCCAGCCCGCCGAACCCGGCGAAGCCGTTGCCCGCGGCGCCCGCGGATTCCAGCGGATCGCCGCCGAGATCGACGATGCGGCGTTTCTCCGGATCGTTCAGAACCTCGTAGGCGACGCTGATCTCTTTGAACCGCGTCTGGGCCTCTTCGTCGGGGTTGACGTCGGGATGCAGTTCACGAGCCAGCTTCCGATAGGCGCGTTTGATCTCTGAGTCACTCGCGCCTCTGCTCACCCCGAGCAGCCCGTAGTAGTCGCGTGCCACGCCTGACCTGCCTGTTCTATGCCTCTGTTGGTGCCGAAACTATCGGCTGCCTAGGACTTCACCGATATAGAGAGCAACCGCAGCGACATTAGCGATAGTTCCCGGATAGTCCATCCGGGTGGGTCCCAACACTCCCATGCCGCCGTACACCTTGCCCGCACTACCGTAGGCGGTGCTCACCACGGAGGTGCCCGACATCTCCTCAGCCTCGGTTTCGTGGCCGATGCGCACGGTCACCTTGCCCGCCTCTTGCTGCGCGGCCAGCAGCCGCAGCACCACGACCTGTTCCTCGAGCGCCTCAAGCACCGAGCGCAGCGAACCGCCGAAGTCGGCGGTGTTGCGGGTCAGGTTGGCGGTGCCGCCAAGCACCAGCCGCTCGTCGCGGTGTTCGACGAGGGTTTCCACCAGTACGGTGGCGGCCCGCCCGATCGCGTCGGACAGGCCCCCGGTGCCGTCGAGCTGCGCCGCCAGCTCCGCGACGGCGGCCGATGCGGCGCCGAACGGTTTACCCTCCAGGGTCTGGCCCAGCCGGTCGCGCAGCTGAACCAGCTCGTGGTCGTCGATGGTGTCGCCGAGCTCGACGATGCGCTGGTCGATGCGGCCGGAGTCGGTGATCACCACCAGCAGTATCCGCGCCGGGGTCAGCGGCACGACCTCCAGACGGCGCACGGTCGACGTCGTCAACGTCGGATACTGCACGACGGCCACCTGCCGGGTGAGCTGCGCCAGCAGCCGCACGGCGCGGCGCAGCACGTCGTCGAGGTCGACACCGGACTCCAGGAACGACAGGATCGCGCGTCGTTCAGCCGACGACAGCGGCTTGACCTCGTTGATCCGGTCGACGAACTCGCGGTAGCCCTTCTCGGTGGGCACCCGGCCCGAGCTGGTGTGCGGCTGGGCGATGTAGCCCTCGGCCTCCAGGACGGCCATGTCGTTGCGGACCGTCGCGCTGGACACCCCGAGGTTGTGCCGCTCGACGAGGGCTTTGGATCCGATCGGCTCCTTGGTGGCCACGAAGTCAGCGACGATGGCGCGCAGCACCTCGAACCGACGCTCGTCGGCACTCCCCATGGTTCACCTCCAATCGGCCTCCAGTTTACGGTCATCAGCAGCGGTGATAGCCGCCGGCGCAGCAGGCATGGCCAACCGCTGCCGTGCGATAACCTTCGCAGCGTGAAGCGGTGGCCCAAAGCGTGCACGCGCAGGACGGCACGGCGGTGATCTTCAGAGGGGTGCGCGAGGGCCGCCCGTACCCCGACCACGGGCTGTCCCATCGGCAGTGGGCCAAGATTCCGCCGCGGCAGATCCGGCTCGATGAGTTGGTGACGACGACGACCGTGCTGGCCCTGGACCGGTTGTTGTCGGAGGACTCGACGTTCTACGGCGACCTGTTTCCGCACGCGGTGCGTTGGAGGGGCGTCGTCTATCTGGAGGACGGGCTGCACCGGGCGGTGCGGGCGGCGCTGCGCAACCGCACCGTGCTGCATGCGCGGGTGTTCGACATGGACATGCCGTTAGCGCAACAGATCTGACCGCATCCACAGCACCAGGGCGCTGAGCAGCTGCCAGAGCAGGATCGTGTACACGCAGGCGCGTTCGACAAGCCCGACCGGCGCGTAGTCGACCGCCCAGTCGTTGTAGTTCTGCAGCATCGCGAAGATCACCATCCCCGCGGTCCCGATCAGCAGCCCGACCGGCCGGTACCACCGAGCCGTAATGGCGCGCGCCACCACCGCCGAACCGGCCAGCGCCGCAGCGTTTCCGCCGAGGATCGCCAGGACCGCGCCCAGCACGTGCAGCCACTCGTAGCCGTTCGTCCACAGCGGGGAGCCGCCGTGCACCACCCCGACCAGGAAGTTACCGGCGGCGTTGAGCGCCACCAGCACGACGAACACCGCGCTCATGCGGCCCCGCACCGCCCTGGCGACCAGCACCGCGCCGAGCAGGAACAGCACACCCTGCAGGTAGAAGGCCGCGTTCATCAGGTGCGCGCGCGGCGACCACGCCGGCACACCCAGCGAGCTGATGTAGTGCTCGGTGTAGCTGTAGCCGGGCAGCGCCGCGGCGGCCAGCGCCTCCAGCACGACGTAGCCCAGCGCCGCGGCCATCCAACACGCCGCGCCTACCCCAACCGTCGTGCGCCGCGTCGCAATTGCCACCGCACCAACCTAGAGCAGCTACCCCGCGTTGGTCGCTGCCTGCAGGCTGCGCGGGCGGATGTCGGTCCAGTTCTGCTCGACGTAGGCCAAACAGTCGGCACGGGTGCCCTCGCCGAAGACGAGGCGCCATCCGGCGGGCACGTCGGCGAACGCGGGCCACAGGCTGTGCTGGTCCTCGTCGTTGACGAGCACGACGAACGTGGCGTCGTCGTCATCGAATGGGTTGGTGCTCATCGCTGCTCCTCGCTGATCGGTCGGCACGCGCGTCGGCTGCGGCGAACTTGGCGCCGAGGATTCGGTCAGACAGCAGCCCCAGGCACGACAGGTTGGGGAAACCGGGACCCTGGGTCAGCCCGGACAGGCCGGGCAGAAACAGCTTCGGGGTGGCGTTGGTGACCGCGAGGTCGTGGCCGATGGACTCGGCCAGCGCGTCGGTGGTCAGCGGCCCGCCGAGGCCGAGTTCGAGCAGGTCCAGCGCGTCCTGGCTCAGCAGCGGTACGAACCACGCCGCGTCGGCACCCGAGCCGTCGATCACCAGATCGAAACCGTGCACTGTCTCCAGGTTCTCGCCGCCCTGATTGGTGTTGAGCGTCAACCGGATTCGTCCGTCGCGGGCCACGGCGTGTGCGACCCTGCCCCGCAGATGCCGAATCCGGTCGTCGGACAGCAGCGCCTCCTGCACCCGCGCGGAGAACACCCCGCGGTCGGTACGGATCATCGCGTCGCGGCGTTCGGCCATCGTCAGGCTGGTCCAGCCGGTGGGGTCGGAGAACAGGCTGTTCTCGAAGTAGCCCTCGCCCCTGGTGAACAACGTGACCTGCGGTGAGATCACCGTGATCGTCGAAACCCGGTGCCGGAACAGCTCGTTGAGCATCGACGCCGCGGTTTCACCGCCGCCGATCACCGCGACGCGCTCGGCGCTGATCAGCTCGCACTGGGCGGCGCGGTGCCAGAACTGGGCGATCGACAGCACCCGCGGGTTGCCGGGCAGGATCGACCGCTCGGGCTGGCCCGGTCCGGTGATCATCAGGGCGTCGCCGTGCACGGTCTGCTCGGCGGTGCGCAGCGCCCACCTCCGCCCGTCGGTGCCGTCGTCGACCGAGATCTGCTGCACCTCACCGAAGACCACGTTCATCGCGATGTTGTCGGCGACCCAGCGCAGGTACTGGCTCCACTTCTTGTGGGTGGGGGCGGGCCTGCCGCGGTCCACCCATTCGGCGAACTGGCCGGTGCTGATGAGGTAGGACTGCCAGCTGTGCCGGGTCATCCGCTCGTCGAGTTCGGCGTTGCGCCGCGGTATTAACGACGACCGGTACGGAAAGCCGACGTCCTTCTCGGGTCCGGTGCCCAGCCGGTGCTGACCGTCGGTCCAGCCGCCGTCGGCCTGCCAGTTGGCCGCCACCCCCGTGCGTTCCACGGCGACGACGTCGGGTACCGCGACACCCATGTCGCGCAGTACGGCGGCCTTGGCGGCGACTGCGACCGCCTTGGCTCCCGCACCGACGACCGCCAATGTCGGGGTCATCACACCACCTCTCCTAGACTTTCCTGCCACATCGACTGAAGGGTCGCGACGTCGTCGGCCGACAGGATGTCGGGCAACGTGCGCCACTGCGTGGCCAACACCGGGGCATCGCTTTCGCCGAGCACCGCCGCCACGATCGTGAGCTCATGGCGCACCGCGAGATCCGGTTCCGGCAACGGGGACACACCTTCCAACAGCTCGCGATCCAGCCTGACCACACCGCCGTCGAGCCCGACGTGGATGCGGCCCAGGAAGTTCAGCAGCAGCTGTGGTTCGCGGTAGCCGCGCAGCCGTTGCGCGGTGTCCGGGCGTAGATATCGCAGCAGACCGTAGTCGATGCCGTCGCCCGGTATCGCGGTCAGGTCCCGCGCCGACTGCACCCGCAGCGGATAGATCGCGGTGAGCAGCCCGACGGTGTCGGAGGTGTCCGCGCCGGCGATGATGCCGTCGGCACGGCCGTGGGTCTCCAGCGCCAGCAGCGGCGGTGACGTGTGCTGTCCACGGTGCCGTCGCCAACGAGTGACGGTTCTGGCGGCGGCGTCGGCCAGCAGGTGCGGCGTCGGCACGCCCGACGACAACAGTCGAGCGCTGACGTCGGCGCCGGCGACCGAGACGGTGACGACGACGTCACCGACCCGGTCGGTCTGCGGGCGCACCCGGCGCGTGCCGAGAGCCGGGTCGTCACCGTCGAGTTGGGCGGCCCAGAAGTCGGATGTCTGCAGCCCTTTCGCGCGTTCGGCGAGCAGGCGCGACCACCAGCGCAAGGTGGTGTGTTCGCGGTTCGGCGCCGGCGCCTTACCTGCGGAGACGGCGTGGCATCCGGCGTCGAGCTCACCCAGCACGATCCGCCACGACGCCGGATCCAGCGCGAGGACGTGGGCGGTGAGCACCAGCACGCCGGGACCGTCGGGTTGTCGCAGCCACACCGCGCGCAGCATCGAACCGAGTTGCGGATCAAGGCGTTGCACGGATTCCTCGGTATGGCGGGCGACCGCCTCGGTCAGGTCGCCGTCGACCGACACCTCGGTCAGGATCTCGCCCGGTTCATGGGCGTTCAGCGTCATCGTGTCGACGTCGAGTCGGCAGCGCAGCGCCTCGTGCCCGTCGATGACGGCGCGCAGCATCGCGCGCAGTTGTTCGCCGGTGACGGTGTCGGGCAGCCAGATCGCCTCGGTCTGCGCCAGCCTGCGCGGATCGCCGTATTCGTAGAGCCAGTGCGCGTTGGGCAGCGCGGGGATCGGCCCGGTGTCGTTGTCGTCGTCGTGCTCGACGCCGGCCGACTCGTTGTCGATGGCCGCGGCGAGTTCGCGGATGTTGGCGCATTCGAGCATCAGCCGGGCCCGCAACGCAATTCCGCGCCGCCGCGCGGCCTGCACCACCGATAGGGCCACGATGCTGTCCAGCCCCAGCGTCAGAAAGTCGGCGGCGACGTCGATTTCGGCGCCGTCCAACAGCTTGGCGAGCAGCTCGACGAGCGCGGTTTCCGTTTCGGTTTCGGGTGCGGCCGACGGGCCGTCGTCCACGGTGATGGCGGCCAGCGCGGCGTCGTCGACCTTGCCGTGTGCCGTCAGCGGCAGCTGGTCGACGACGGCGATGCTGTGCGGAACCATGTAGCGGGGCAACCGTTTTGCCACCAGGTCGCGCAGCTCGGCAACCGCGGGTGCGGGTTCGGCGGCGACGTAGGCGACCAACCGCGGCCCCCGGCGCTGTTGGCGCACCGCGACATGGGCGGTGCGCACGGCCGGGTGGCTGTTCAGCACCGCGGCGATCTCGCTGGGCTCCACGCGGAAACCGCGGATCTTGACCTGGGCGTCGGAGCGGCCGAGGAACTGCAGCGCGCCGTCGGCCTGGCGGCGCACGACATCGCCGGTGCGGTACACGCGCTGGCCGGGCACGAACGGGTCGGCGACGAACCGGCTTGCGGTCTCCCCCGGCCTGCCGAGGTATCCGCGGGTCAGTTGGGCGCCGGACAGGTACAGCTCACCCGGTACGCCCTCGGGCACCTGACGCAGCCAGGAGTCCAGCACGTAGGCGCGGCTGGGCGCGGTGGGCCGCCCGATCGTGGGCTGCTCGTGATCGGCGATGGTGGCGACGACCGCCTCCACGGTGGTTTCGGTCGGGCCGTAACAGTTGTAGGCCGCCATCTTCGTGCGCGCGCATTCGTGGCGGATCAGGTACCACGCCGGGATTCCGACGGCCTCCCCGCCCAGCGCCAGCACGGCGAGCGGCACGGTGGTGAGCAGCCCCGCGGCGTGCAGTTGGGCGAACATCGACGGTGTGGTGTCGATCATGTCGATGCCGTACTGCCCGATCGTCTGCACCAGCGCCTCGGCGTCGCGTTGCACGTCGTCGTCGACGATGTGCACGGCGTGCCCGTCGAGCAGCGCGGCCAGCGGTTGCCAGGCGGCATCGAAGGTGAACGACCAGGCGTGTGCCACCCGCAGCTGGCGGTTCAGCCGGGTTGCGGTCGGCTGCAGCATGTTTCGGATGTGGTCGCCGGCATAGGCCAGCACGGCTTGATGGGTGCCGACCACTCCCTTGGGCGTGCCGGTGGTACCCGAGGTGAACACGACGTAGGCGGCCTGCCCGGGGTGCACGGCCGCGGGCGCGAAGTCGCTGGCGGGTTCGTCGGCCGCTGCGGCGATCAGCGCGTCGTCGACGACCACCGTCGCGCTGCACTGCTGCAGAATGTCGGCGATGCGGTCGGCGGGCATCGACGGGTCCAGCGGAACGATCACGGCGCCGGCCTTCAACACGGCGAGCATCGCGACCACATACTGCGGACCGCGGGACAGGTTGATCGCGACCGGGTGTTCGGCGCCCACGTTGCGCCGGGCCAGCGCGGCGGCCAGCCGGTCGGCCGCCGCGTCGAGTTCGCGGTAGGTGTATTCGCCGCCGGACCAGCTCAGCGCGGGTGATGCGGGCCGGCTGCGAGCGACCTCGGCGAAGGTGGTGTGCACGCCGAGTTGTGTTGGTATGTCGACGGTCTGGGCTGACCGCTGGTCCTCACCGTCGAGCAGCACGCCGACGTCGCGCAGCGGGCTGTCCCAGTGGGTGACCAGGCGTTGCACGGTGGTCAGCAGCCGCTGTCCCAGCGATTCGGCGCTCATCGGGCCCAGCGCACCGTCGATCGCCTCGACCAGCACCGTGAGCTGGTTGTCGAGCATGTGCGCGGCGATGGTCACTGGGAAATGGGACAGGCTTTCCAGCGCAGCGGGACGGAAGGTGGCGCCGTTGGCGGTGAAGTCGCCACCACCGAACAGCCCGCCCGGCGGAAAGTTCTCGTAGACCAGCAGACTGTCGAACATCTCGCCGATGCCGCCCAGCGCGCGCAGTTCCGCGTGCGGCACGTAGCTGTGATCGCGCAGCGCAGCGGCTTCGCGCTGCAACGCGACGCATTGCGCACCGACCGACGCCACCGGGTCGAGCCGCACGCGCAGCGGCACGGTGTTGATGAAAAGGCCGACCATCGTCTCCACACCGGTGAGCTCGCCGGGTCGGCCCGACACCGTCACCCCGAACACCACGTCGCTACGGTCGGTGAACGCGGACAGCAGTGTGGCCCAGGCCATTTGGACCAAAGTATTCACCGTGACACGGCGGCTGCGCGCGGCGTCGGCAAGGGTGGCCGTGGCCTCGCTATCCAGCTTGAGCTCGGTGCGCCGGGGCGCTCCGGCGGGCGGCTCAGCTGCGGCCAGCGCGGGCGTCAACAGCGTCGGGCCGTCGAGACCGCCGAGGTGTTCGCGCCACAGCGCCCGGCTGGCGTCCTGGTCGCGGACCGCGAGCCAGCCGATGTAGTCGCGGTACGGCCGCGGGGGTGGCGGCAGCGCGGCGGGGTCGCCGCCGGCGCGGTACAACGTGATCAGTTCACCAACGAACAACGGCAGCGACCAGCCGTCGATGATGATGTGATGGGCGACGATGACCAGACGCCAACGCGCGTCGGGCAATTCGATGAGCAGGAACCGGATGGCCGGTCCGCGCTCGAGGTCGAACGGGCGGCGCCGTTCGTCGGCGTCGAGAGCGTCGAGGGCGTCGGCGGTGGCGGTGATCTGCCGCCACGGCACGTCGACGCGGCTGGGCACCACCTGCACCGGCTTACTCGAATTGACCTGCAGGAAACTGGCTCGCAGGTTGGGGTGGCGGCCCAGCATCGCCGCCGCGCAGTCGCGCAGCAGCGCGGTGTCCAGCGTGCCGCTGATGTCGGCGGCCATCGCCATCACGTACGGATCGTCGTCGGCGCTGAGCTTCGCCATCGAGAACAGCCCCTGTTGCAGCGGGCTGAGCGCCATCACATCTTCAATGGCCGCCTCGGCGTTCGTCGTCGTCACGAAGCACCGTCGCGCGACGCCGCCCATATCGACGTCACGGCCGCCAGTTCGTCCGGCGACAGCCCGGAGGCCGACATTGGCTCGTGATGGGTGCCAACGGCCTGGGGGGTGCCGGCGGCCTCGTCGACCTTGGCGGCCAGTTCGGAAACGGTGGGGTGCTCGAAGACCATTCGCGCGGTCAGCGCCAACCCGGTGTCGCGGGCGCGGGCGGCGACCTGCACGGCCAGGATCGAGTCGCCGCCCAGTTCGAAGAAGCCGTCGGTGCGGTTGACCTCGGCAACGCCGAGCACCTCGGCCAGGATCGTGGCCAGCGCCCGCTCGGTGTCGGTGCGCGCCGGTTCGTCGGGCCGGGCGGGGGCCGACGGCACCCGCACCTCGGGTTCGTCGACGATCTGCACGGAACCGTCCTCGACCCACCGGCCCCGCCGGCCGCGGGCCTGAAGCTGCGTGCCGTTTCCTTCGGTGACGTGGTCGTAGACGTCGCCGACGACCCCGATCGCCACCGGGTCACGCCAGTCGTCGAGGATGCTCACTTGTGCCGCCGCGCTGAACTGGTGGACTTGGCTCAGCTCGGCACGGTCAGCGATCTGCACGTCGCGCACCCGCTGGTCGGGATCGTCGGCGAACGCGGCCAGCACACGGCCCAACCAGCCCACCAGCCGTTGCGCGGTTTCGCGACGGTACAGGTCGGTGCGGTAGATGACGTGGCCGCGGTAGCCGTCGTCGACGGCGAAGAAGTTGACCGACAGATCGGCGTGCGCGACGTCAAACGGTGGCTCCAGCGCGGTGAACGTGGTGTCGCCGTCGGCAGTCGACTCGATGGGTTGGGCGACGGGCAGCCCGTCCCGCACGTGCACGACGACACCGAACAGCGGGTTACGCGACAGTGACCGGGTCGGACGCACCGCGTCTACCACCTGATCGAACGGAAGATCCTGGTGCGCGTAGGCTTCCAACGCGGTATCGCGGGAGCGGCGCAGCACTTCGCGCAGCGTGGGGTTGCCGCGCAGATCGTTTCGCAGCACCACGATGTTGATGAAGAACCCGATCAGCTGATCCAGTTCAGCCTCGGTGCGCCCGGCGACCGGAGTGCCCAGCGGAACATCCGGTCGCTCACCGGCTTTGTACAACGCCACGGCCACCGCCGACTGCAACAGCATGAACTCGGTGACGCCGAGGTCCTGGCTCAGCGTGGTGAACTTCGCGCGGGTCGCGGCGTCGATGTGGAACTCGACGGCATCACCCTGGCCGCTGAGCACCGGCGGGCGCGGGAAATCCGGTGCCAGACCGGGATCCTGCGGCAGGTCGGCGAGCTGGGCGCACCAATACTCTTTCTGCGCCGCCGCCGGACCATCGGTGTCGGCGAGCAGGCTCGCCTGCCACGCCGCGTAATCCGCGTACTGCACCGGCAGCGGCGCGAACTTCGGCGCCTGGCCGGCCCGGCGGGACCGGTAGGCGCTCAACAGGTCGGTGAACAACACCATCGCAGACCAGTGGTCGGAGGCGATGTGATGCACCACCAGCGACACCACGTGGGTGTCGGGCGTCGACAACACGGCCGCGCGCACCGGTAGGTCGCGTTCGAGGTCGAAGATCTGGCGCCGCTCGTGGTCGAGTGCGGTTTGCAGCCAGGCGTCGTCGGCGCCTTGCGCGCGGCGCACCGCCACCTCACCGGGGTCGGTGACGATCTGGTGAGGCACACCGTCGATCTCGCGGTAGGTGGTGCGCAGCACCTCGTGGCGGGCGACAACGTCGCGCACCGCCGCCACGAACGCGTCGGCGTCGCAGGGACCGCTGATGCGGGCGGCGAACGGGATGTTGTTGACGGGGTTGGGTCCGTCGATGCGGTACTGGAACCACATCCGCAGCTGTGACGCCGACAGCTGCAGCGGGCCGTCGTGCGGGATCGCGACCAGCGGCGGGCGCGCGGAGCCCGCCGATGTCGCCGCGTCGATCCGCTCGGCCAACGCGGCGACGGTGCCGAGCTCGAACACCTCGCGGACACCGATGTCGACGTTGAACTGAGAGCGCACGGCCGCAACGAGTTTGGTGGCCAGTAACGAGTGCCCGCCCAGGTCGAAGAAGGAGTCGTCGGCGCCCACCCGCTCACGGCCGAGCAGTTCGGCGAACAGGTGCGCGACGCGTCGCTCGGTTTCGCCGGCGGGTTCACGGTACTCGGCGCCGGGACCGGCCAGCGCGCCCATATCCGGTTCGGGCAGCGCGGCCCGGTCGATCTTGCCGTGGGCGGTGATCGGGATCTCGTCGACCACAACGTATGCCGCCGGTGTCATGTACTCGGGCAGCGCGGCGGCCACCCGGTTGCGGATGCGATCGACGTCGACCACCTCGGCGTCGGAGTTGGCGGTCAGATAGCCGACCAGGCTTCGGCCCAGCCCCGGCAGATCGCAGGCCAGCACCACTGCCTGACCGACGCTGGGGTCCACCGAAATCGCGGCGGCCACTTCGCCGAGTTCGATGCGAAAGCCACGGATCTTGACCTGTTCGTCGGCGCGTCCGACGAACTCGATGTCACCGTCGGCGTTGCGGCGCGCCAGGTCGCCGGACCGGTACAGCCGGCCGCCGGGTGTGAACGGGTCTGCGACGAACCGCTCGGCCGTCAGCGCCGGACGGTCGTGGTAGCCAAGCGCGACATGGGTTCCACCGATGTAGATCTCACCGATGACGCCGACGGGCACCGGCTGCAGCGCGGCGTCGAGCAGATGGATCTGCGTGTTGATCTTGGGGGTGCCGATCGGCACGACGCGGGTGCCCTGGGCGCCTTCCACTTTGTAACGGCTGGCGTTGATGACCGTCTCGGTGGGGCCGTAAAAGTTGTGTAGCAACGCGTCGAACGTGGCGTGGAACTTGTCGGCGAGTTCACCGGGCAGCGCCTCACCGCCGATCGGCACCCGCTGCAAGGTGCGCCACTGGTTGACGCCCGGCAGCGACAGGAACAGCCCCAGCAGCGACGGCACGAAGTGCATCGAGGTGATGCCTTCGTTGTGCAGCAGGTCGGTGAGATAACCGATATCGCGCAGACCGTCGGGACGCGGGATCACCAGCCGCCCACCGCATGCCAGCATGCCGAAGATCTCGCCCATCGACACGTCGAAGCTCGGTGAGGCCACCTGCAGCAGCCGTTCGCGATGGTCGATCTCGTACTCGTCGGCGAACCACACGAAGTACTCGGCGACCGGGCGGTGCGGCACCGGCACGCCCTTGGGCAGGCCGGTCGAACCCGACGTGTAGATCAGGTAGGCGGTGCTCTGCGGGTTCAGTGCGCGCACCCGGTCGGTGTCGGCCGGGTTGTCGGTGCGGTATCCGTCGAGCTCGGTGATCGGTTCGCGCAGCACGAGTTTCGGGTCGGAGTCCGACAGGATGAACGTGAGCCGATCATCTGGGTAGGTCGGGTCGACGGGCAGGTAGATCGTGCCCGCCTTGAGCACCCCGAGCGCGGTGATCACCAGCTCCGGTGACCGGTCCAGGAGCACCGCGACGCGGTCCTCGGCGCCGATGCCCTTCTCGATCAGCCAGTGCGCCATCTGGTTGGCCGATTCGTTGATCTCGCGGTAGGTGTACTGACGGCCCTCGTAGACGACGGCCACCGCGTCGGGGGTGCGCTCGACCTGCGCCTCCACCAGCTCGGTCAACGTCTTTGCCGGGGTGTGGAATTCGTCTCCTGCCGACACGTCACGCAGCCATGCCATGTCCCCGGGACCCATCAGCGTCAGCTCGCTGATCGGCTTCCCGGCGTTGGTCAACGCGTCATCGAGCAGCACGGCGTAGTGGTCCAGCAGCTGGCGGGCCAGCGTCGCGTCAAGCACCTCGGTCAGGTACTCGGCCTCCACCACCACATGGCGACCGTCGAACTCGACCATGAAAGCCAGCGGCAGTTGGGTGAACTGACCACGCAGCTCGGCACGTTCGCAGGTGATGCCCGACGGGGTAAAGCCGGCACCGTCGGCGCCGCGAGCCCCGAACGCCACCCGGGTCATCCGCTCCACGCCGTGGCGGCGGTCGGGGTTCAGTTCCCGCACCACCCGGTCGAGGTTGGCGCGTTGGTGTGCGAACGCGCCGACGGCGGCGTCGCGCGCGGCCGCGAGTACGTCGCCGAAACTTTGGCGCGGTTGTGGGCGCAGCCGCAACGCGACGGTGTTGCCGTAATAGCCGATGACGTCGTCGAGTTCGGCGGACCTGTTGAGCACCGGCGTGGCGACCAGGAAGTCGTCGGCGTGGGTGTAGCGGTGCATCAGCACACCGAAAGCAGCCAACAGCACCATGTAGGGCGTGGCTCCGGATTCCTTGGCCAGTTTGGCCACCCGCTCGGTGGTCTGTTGGGACAGCGTGAGCGTGCTGCGCTGCGAGCGCCAACTGATCGGGACCGCCGAGCCGTTGGGTCCAGGCAGCTCGAGGGGTTCGGGCGGATCGGCCATCACCGCGCGCCAGTAGTCGAGGTCTTCGGCGCTGGGTTCGTCGTCCACGGCGGGCACGACGGCGGGGGCGGGCAGCGGCTCGCCGCTGTAGGCGCGGGTCAGGTCGGCGAAGAACACCGGCCAGCAGCCGTCGTCCCACGCGATGTGGTGGGCGACCAGCAGCATGATGTGTTCGTCGGCGGCGGTGCGGATCACCGTGATGCGCAACGGCGCATCGGTGCTCAGGTCGAACGGGGCGTTGAACTCGCGCTGCGCCAGTACCTCCAGGCGCAGTCGGCGGGCGTGCTCGGAAAGCTGGGAGAGGTCGTGCGCCGACCAACCCGGTGTCAGCTCATCGTGCACGGTCAGCTGCGGTTCGCCGTCATTGTCGGCGGAAAAGGTGCTGCGCAGCACCGGATGGCGGGCAGCGACGGCGTCGACGGCGTCGTGCAGCCGTGACACGTCGAGCGCACCGATGAGCCGGTAGGACAGGCAGATGTTGAGGATCGCGCCGGTGGGATCGGCCATCTGGACGAACCACATGCGGCGCTGGCCGTCGGACAGTCCGGCCGCGCCGGTCTGCTGGTTCGTCGACCGCAGACCCCGTTCGGCGAGCCTGCGCCGCAACAACTCCAGCCGGCGCTGGTCGATGTCGTCGCGGATATCAACTGTCTCAGTCACGCGTGGTTTCCACCTTCTCTGTGCCTGTCCGAGAGTCCAGGCTGTCGATGAGTTCGCTGGCTGTGATGCCGCCGAGCAGGGTCGCCAGCGCCACCTTCGTATCGGTCGTGCGCAGCAGCCGCTTACGCAGGTCCAGCGCCAGAAGTGAATCCAGGCCCAGGTCCAGCAGCGACATGTCGGGGGCGATCGTCTCGGTCTTCAGCACGGCGGTCAGCGCGGCCACCACGCGGTCGGCGACACCCGCTTTCGCACCCAATTCGGCTGCCGCTCCGGGTGATTCGCTGACCGCGCTGTTGTCGAGGAAGACCCGGAGCCGCTCGGGATCGGCGGCCATCAGCAGCGGATCGGCGTCGTAGTCGCACAGGCTTGCCGCGACGGCCATCTCGGGTGCCATCGGCAACAGTCCGGCGCGTTCGATATGGCCCACCCCGGCTAGTCCGGCGATACCGCTGCCGCGTCGCGGATCACCGTGCCACAGCCCGTATCGCACGGCCACACAGCGCTGGCCCTTGGCGCGGAGCTGGCCGGCCATCACGTCGAGCATCCGGTTGGCCGCGGAATAGGCGCCGTGGCCGCGGCCGCCCCACACGCCGGATATCGACGAGCACAGCACGATTCGTGCGCCGGTACGCAACGGCCAACTCGCCATCATCCGGGCCAGCCCGTGGACCTTGGCCGCCGCGGTGTCGGCGAACGCGGCGCCGGTGATGCCGGTGCGTTCGGCGAACGTGGCAGCACCCGCCGCGTGGATAAGCAGCGTCGCACCCGCTTCCGCGTGCTCTTGGGCTGCGGCGGATAGCTGCTCAGCGGAGGTGATATCGCATCGCGCATCGACGATCTCGACACCGGACGGGCCGAGTCCGGCCCGGGTGGTCTCGTCGATGCCGCTGCGGCTGACCAGCACGATCCGGCGGGCACCGCGCTCGGCGAGATGACGGGCGAAGTGCAGGCCGACGTTTCCGTTACCACCGGTGATCACCACGTCGTCGAGCACACCGTCGCCCAGTGGCCACGGGACCGCGGCCTGCGCGGATTCCGTCACCGTGCGCACGTACGTCGTTCCGTCGCGCACCGCGGCGTCCTGCCCGTCGCCGAGCGCCGCATCGACCGCGGCCGCGGCGGTGGCGTCGTCAATCTCCCAGGACGGCAGATCAATGCGCCGAAACGTCTGGTCGGGGTGTTCGAGACCGATGCTGCGGTGCATCGCGGCCAGCGCGCTCTGGGCCGGCAGGCCCACGGGTTCGTCGGGGCGAACGTGCTCGCCGCCGACGGTCACCAAACACACGGTCGCACAACCTGACCCGGCGGCCTCGACGTAGTCGAGCAACCCGGCGTCGACAAGGTTGCCGATCTCCTGTGCGGCCAGTTCGGCGCCGGGGTGGTCAAGCACGGGAGCGACGGCGACGAGCACGTCGGCATCGGCGGGTGCGGCGGGCTCTGCGCCGGGATGACGGTGGACCGCGTCGCGCAGCCGGTCGCCAAGATGCCCGGTGTGGCCCACCAACTCGACCACGGCGATACGCCGCACCGCGTCACCGGCGGGTGCGGTTGCCCTCGGGACCCATTGTTCGTCCGCGACGGTGATCCCGGGTATCGGGGCAAGCGGTTGCGGCGTCGCCCATAGCCGCACAGACCGCATCGGCGCGTTCGGAAAGCCGGTTTGCACTGGGATATCGGTGTTGACCAAGTCGGCCCAGCGGAAGGCCGGGTCGGCGACGGCGGCGGAGATGACGGCTGCCGCCATCGCGTCACCGAACAGCGCACCGCGCTGGCCCGACCCGACGATGAACGGCGGGTCCTCGTCGGCGAACAGGTCGCCGAGCGCGAACAGCAGCGACGGATGCGCCGACAGTTCGACGAACCTGGTCGCCCCGCGCTGGTGAGCCGCGACAGCGGCGCGGTCGAAGCGAACGGTGTTGCGCAGGTTGCGGTACCAGTAGTCGACGAAGTCGGTGCCGGCCGGCACGATGTCTGCGGTGGCCGAACCAATGAACTCCGCGGCGCCAGAATCGAATTGGCCGTGCGGCAGCAGCGCGGTGAGGGCGTCGCGCAGCGGTTCGAGCGCACTGGTGTGGCCGGGATAGTTGACGTCGAGCGTACGCACGAACAACCCCCGTTGCGTGGCCGCGACCACCAGCGTCTCGACGGCGGCAGTGTGCCCCGAAACCACCACCGAGGACAAGGAGTTGACTGCCGAGATCTCCAGCCAGCCGTCGACGGTGGCGATGAGGTGCTGGGCGTCCTCGACGCTGGTGCCGAGCACCGCCATGCGGTAGTCGCCCGACAGCGTATCGACCACCTCGGCCCTGGCGATCACGGCGGCCGCGGCGTCGGGGAGCGTCATCGCGCCCGCGATGTAGGCGGCTGCGATCTCGCCGAGGCTGTGTCCCACCGCGATAGCGGGTTCGATGCCGCAGGAACGCCACACCTGGGCCAGCCCCGCCGCGTGAGTGAACTGCGCCGCCTGGATCTGCACCTGTGACCATGCGCCGCCGTCGGTGTCGGCGATCAGGTACGGCAGTGGCGACGGTTGCCGGGCGGCCAGGAACGCCGCGGCACACCGGTCGACTTCCGCGCGGTACACCGGTGACTGGTGGTAGGCCTCTGCGCCCATCGTCGGCCATTGGTTGCCTTGCCCGGGGAGAACGAACGCCGTTCGGGCGGCGGAGATCTCCGACGACCGGGCCACCAGCGGATGGTCCGCACCCGCGCTCAGCGCCCGCAGCCCGTCGGCCAACTCGTCGATGTCGGCCGCGCGTAGCACCGCGCGGTGTCTGCGCAGCCTGCGGGTGCGCAGCAGGGTGGCGGCGACCGCAGCGAGCTCGGGGCCGCCGTCCAGGTAGTGCAGCACCGCCTCGGCGTCGGCCGCGATCAACTCTTCGGCGTGCGCGCTGAGCACCACGGGCACCCGCCCGTCGGGGAGCCTGCGACATTGCATCAGGCCGCCTCGTTTCCGCGCTCGGGGATCGAGACGATCACGTGCGCGTTGGTGCCGCTCATGCCGAAGGCGCTCACCGCGGCCAGCCGGTGACCGTTGACCGTCGGCCAGGGGGTTAGCTTGGTGGCCAGCCGCAAACCCTGGCTGTCCCAGTCGATTTCGCGGCTGGCGTCGTCGCTGTGCAGGGTGGCCGGCACGGCGGCGTGCGCGGCGGCGACCAGCACCTTGGCCAGACCTAACCCGCCGGCGGCCGCCTGGGTGTGGCCGATGTTCGACTTCACCGAGCCCAACAGCGCGCCGCGGCCGGGTGCGGTGGCGCCGTAGGTCTGCGCCAGCGAGATCAGCTCGGTGCGGTCGCCGAGACGGGTTGCGGTGCCGTGGCCTTCGATCATCCCGATGTCTTCCGGACACACGGCGCTCTGGTCGATGGCACGCTGGAACAGCCGGGCTTGGGCCGCTCCGCTCGGGGCGGTCAGGCCGACCGATCGGCCGTCCTGGTTCAGGCAGGTGGCGCGCAACTCGGCCAGCACCCGGCGTCCGTCGCGCAGCGCGTCGGCGCGGCGTTGTAGGACGAAGATCGCCGCCCCCTCGGCCCACACGGTTCCCGAGGCGTGTGCGCTGTAGGGGCGGCAGTGGCCGTCGTCGGAAAGCGCGTGCTGCTTGGAGAACTCGACGAAGAAGCCCGGTGAGCCCATCACGCAGACACCGCCTGCCAGCGCCATATCGCAGTCGCCGGAGCGCAGGGCCTGGCTGGCCACGTGGATCGCGGCCAGCGCCGACGAACACGAGGTGTCGATGGTCAGTGCGGGCCCGGCGAGCCCGAGCGTGTAGGCGATCCGGCCCGAGACCGGCCCCAGCGCGGTGCCGGCCATGAGATGGCCTGTGAGGTCGGTGAACTCGGCCAGGTCGGGTCCGTACCCCATCGTCGATGCGCCGACGTAGCAGCCGACGTCGGCGCCGGTGAGGTCGTCGGGGTTGATGCCGGTGTTCTCCAGTGCGCGCCAGGCCACCCGCAGCGCGACCCGCTGCTGCGGGTCCATCGCGACGGCCTCACGTGGTGAGATGGAGAAGAACTCGGGGTCGAAGGTGGCGGCGGCGGTGAGGAATCCGCCCAGATCCTGAATCGGCTTGAACCCGTCGCGCCGTGACCCGTCGAGTACGTTGCGGACCGCCCAGCCGCGGTCGCGGGGAAACGGGCTCAGCGCTTCGCGTTGTTCGGCGAGCAACGCCCAGTACTGGTCGGCGGTTTCGACTCCGCCGGGGGCCTCGAGCGCCATACCGACGATGACGACAGGGTCGTTAGCTGTCATTGACCAGCTCCGCCACCGTGTCAATGTGCTTGTCGAGGTAAAAGTGGCCGCCGTCGAACAGCGTGAGCGTGACAGCTTGCTCGGTGTGGATTTCCCAGCGGCGCAACATGTCCTGGCTCACCCGGTGGTCGTCGTGTCCGCCGAGCAGGTGAATGTCGGCGCGGATCTTGCGGTCGGGCCCGCACGCGTATCGGTTGAACGCCTGGTAGTCGGCGCGCACGGCGCGGACGAGCAGTTCGATGAACTCGTCGTCGTCAAGGAGCCGCGGATCGGTGCCGCCGAGGTCGACCATGTTGGCGACCACCTCGGCGGCGGCGGTCGGCAACCGCGGTGAGGTGACCACCGTGTGCGGCGCCTGGCTGGCCGACACCCACAGCTGGTCGACGTCGACACCGTGGGCTTCGGCGACACGGGCGAACTCGAACGCGATGATCGCGCCCATGCAGTGGCCGAACAGTCGCAGCGGCCCGAGTCGCGTCCAGTCGCCTGCGGCGAACAGGTCTGCGGCCAACTGTTCGACGGTGTCGGGGGCCGGATGCGACAGCCGGTCGGCGCGTTGCGGGTACTGCAGGACGAAGGCGTCGGTGCCGTGGGCGGCCAACGCCGACGCGAACCCGCGGTAGGCCGCCGCGGCACCGCCGGCGTGCGGGAAGACCACCGTCGCGCCGTCGGCGCGCTGGCCGGGCGAGCGTTTGATCCAGGGCGCGAAAGTCCGTTGGCGCTGTTCATCGATCATCGGCGCGCTGGCGTCGCATCGGCTCCACGGCAGTGGACAGCCTGATTCGCCGCGGCGATAACGTTCATCATCCCTCCACGTGAATTAGCCCAGGCTGCCCTAAGTTGGCCGTGACGTTACCTTATCTTCGGCTCGCCGAACACGCCTACGCTCCGAGTGCTATCCGGTGATGTCGACCACTTAACGTGCGGCTTGTTTTCCGTTCAGCCCTGGACGGCCATCGTTCAACCGGTGGCGGCAACCCGGGGTGGGGGGCCAGCAGCTGGCCCAGGCGCGAGCGTGTCGTACGTGGCGACGCGTTGGCCGCATCCGGTGTCTGCGTAACGTGGGTGCCATTGGTTCGTTCGAAAGGACAGGTCATGGATTTGGCAGGCGTCGGCATTTGGAGCTCTCAGCTGCGCTACGGCGACCAGGGTGAGGCCGCAGAGGCGGCGGCCGAACTGGAGGATCTGGGCTTTTCGGCGCTGTGGATTCCCGACGTCGGCGGACCCGTCCTCGACACGGTCGACCATCTGCTGTCGTCGACCAAGGACGTCGTCATCGCCACCGGCATCCTGAACCTGTGGATGCACGAGCCCGCCGAGGTGGCGGCGCGTTATGCGGCCTCGGCGGCGAAGCACGGTGAGCGTTTCCTGCTGGGCATCGGGGTGAGCCACGCCCCGCTGATCGACTCGAAGGAGCCCGGTCGCTACCGCAAGCCGCTGGCGGCCACCCGCGCCTTCCTCGACGGCATCGACGCGGCCGACACGCCGGTGCCGGTCGACAACCGGGTGCTCGCGGCGCTGGGCCCGAAGATGCTCGAGCTGTCGGCGACGCGGTCGCGCGGTGCCCACCCGTATCTCGTCACACCCGAGTACACCCGTCGCGCCCGCCAGGTGCTAGGTGCGGGTCCGCTGCTGCTGCCCGAGCAGACCGTGCTGCTCACCGACGATCGAGACGAGGCGCACGCGCTTGGAAAGGGCTGGCTGCGTTCGTATCTGGCAATGCCGAACTATGCCAACAACATGCTGCGGGCGGGCTTCACCGAGGAGGATGTGGCCTCGGTCAGCGACCGGTTGTTCGACGCAATCATCGCCTGGGGCGACGAGCAGACGGTGCTCGCACGGGTCAAGGAGCACCACGATGCCGGCGCCGACCATGTGTGCGTGCAGGTGCTGACTGCCGACCCGAGGGAGTTCCCCCGCGAGCAGTGGCGTCGGCTGGCCGCGGCGCTGAGCTAGCTGAGTTCGGAAAGCACTTCGGCGCTGTCCAGCTGCGCGACTTCCAGGTACACCTCGGCGACCGCGTTGAGCCGCTCGCTGTCGCGTTCACGTGCGCGCAACCGCTCGGCCAGCTTCGCCACGCAGCGCGCCGCGAACATGTCGGTGACCATCACCGACGACGTGTCCAGCCACTCGCGAACCCTGGCCACCGCCTGAGTCGCCAGTAGCGAATCACCACCGAGCGCGAAAAAGTCATCGTCGACGCCAACCTGCGGTTCATCCACGCCGAGCACCCGGGCGACGATCGCCACCAGCGCCGACTCCAACGGGTTCGCCGGCGCCCGGTAAGCGTTCTCGGCGGGCACCTCGGCCTCGGCCAGTTGGCGCTGCACCGCCGCCCGGTCGATCTTGCCCGCTACCGTGAACGGGATCCGGTCGGTCACCACCAGAACTTTCGGAACCATATGTGCCGGAACGAGTTCAGCCATCTTCGCCGCGACCGTGTGCGAGTCGACGGCCGGGTCGGTGGTTCGCGCCATCGCGGCCAGCACGTCGGGCTCGCCGGGCAGCACGGCGGCGACGGCGGCGTCGACGCCCGCGACGCGCTTGAGCGCCGCCTCGACCTCACCGAGCTCGATGCGGTATCCGCTGATCTTGACCCGGTGGTCGATGCGGCCCACGAACTCCAACGTGCCGTCCGGCCAGTAGCGCACGAGATCACCGGTGCGATACCAGACCCGGCGGTCGTGTTCGACGAACTTCTGCGCGGTCAGGTCGGGGCGGGCGCGGTAACCGCGCGCGATGCCGCGCCCGGCGACCCACAGCTCCCCGGGCACCCAGTCCGGGCAGTCCGAACCGTCAGCGGCGACCACGCGGCACGCGTTGTTCGGAAACGGTGTGCCGTAGGGCACCGAGTTCCAGTGCGGCGGCGGCTCGCCGACCTCGCACAGCGTGGCGTGCACCGCGGTCTCGGTCGCACCGCCCAGCCCCGCCGCACGCACGCCCGGTGCGGCGTTTCGCAGCGCCACAATGAGTTCGGGGCGCACCCAGTCACCGCCGAGCAGCACCACCCGCAGGCTCGACAGCCGGGCGCCGCCGACGCTCAGCAGCATGTCCAGCCAGCCCGGCATCCAGTTCAAGAACGTGACCCCGTGGCGTTGGATCAACTCGGCCCATCGGTCGGGGTCGCGGCGCTGCTGCTCGTCGACGACGACGACCGCGCCCCCGGCGCGCAGGACCGCGAAGATCTCCAGCACCGACATGTCGGCTTCCAGCGAGGCCAACGCCAGGCTGCGGTCGGTCGGCCCGAGATCGAAGTGCGCGGCGAGAAACTCGACGGTGTTCAGCACCGCGTCGTGGGTCAACTCGACCCCCTTGGGTTCGCCCGTCGATCCCGAGGTGAACAACACGTATGCCAACGCCGACGGGTCGACGGCGTCGGGTTCGAAGGGCGCGTCGCGACCGGTCGCATCGGCGACGGGGATCGTCGGCACGTCAGGTAGTTCGGCACCCGGTCGGCTGTCTCCGCACAACAGCACTGCCGCAACGTCACTGGACTGCAGGATCCGCGCGGTCCGGTCCGCCGGTTGGTCCGCGCCGATCGGCAGATAGGCCGCACCCGCTGCCAGGATGCCCAGTACCGCGGGGATCTGCTCGGCGCACTTCGGCCCGACCAGCGCGACCAGGTCACCCGACCGGACCCCATTGTCGCGCAACGTCTGCGCCACCGAAAGCGCCTGGCTGCGCAGCTCGGCGTAGCTGAGGTCACCGTCGCCGCTGAACACCGCGGGCGCATCCGGCGTGGCCTGCGCCGCACGAAAGAAGCCGTCGTGCAACGCTTCCCCGCTCGGTGTCGCCATTGTCGCGTTCAGCGCAGCGCGCACTGCACGCGCGGCCTGCGGAACCGCGGGCGGATCCGGGGCCTCCCAGGCCGCGTCGTCGGTGGCAAGCCTGGCCAGCTCGGCGACGTGATAGGCGAACATCGCATCGGCCACACCGGGGCGGAAGGCGTCGACGCGGACATCCCAGTTGATCATCAGGCCGGTCGCCAGCGGTGTGGCCTGTGCGTCGATGAGCACCTGCGGGCCCTGCGAGATCGTCCACACCGGTGCGCCGAACTGATCGGTCACCTCCCCCGCGAACAGATCACCGAGACCGATTGCGCTGGTGTACACGATCGGCGCCAGCGTCTGGGTGCCGCGGTGCCGGCCCAGGTCGCGCAGCACCGACAACCCGGAGTAGCTGGAGTGCCGCGCGGTGCTGTGCAACGTCTCCTGCACCGCGCGGGTGCGCTCGGCGGGCGTGCGGGTCTGGCTGAGGTCGATGTCGAGCATCAGCGACGAGGTGAAGCACCCGACCAACTTCTCGACATCGGGATGGAACGGCTCGCGGCCGAACATCGGAAGGTTCAGCAGGAAGCGCGCGTTCGTCGACCAGCGCGCCAGGGCGTTGGAGTACGACGCCGCCACCGCCATCGCCGGGGTGAGGCCGCGGCGCTGCGCGGCGGCGAACAGCTCGTCGCGCGTGGGGACGTCGAAGACGTGCCACAACCGGACGCTGCGACGCGGATCGGCTTGTTCGACCGGTGGAACCAGCGGCAGCACAGGCGGTTCGGGCAGCTCCGGTATCCGCTCGGCCCACCACCGCCGATCCTCCTCGGTCGGGCCGGTGTCCGACGCCGACAGGGCAGCGCGGTACTCGCGGTAGGTGTAGCCCAACTCAGGCAGCTCACCCCCGCGGTAGAACACCGCGAGATCGGCCATGAACTTGCGGTAGCTCACCGCGTCGGCGGCGTTCATGTCCATGTCGACGTGCAACCGGGTGCGTCCACCGGGGCACAGCGACAGGCTCAGTTCCAGCACGTCGCCGTCGAGGATCTGGTGCGACTTCTCGTCGCGGATGGCGTCGAGCCGTGCGGCCGCGGCGTCCTCGGCCAGGTCCCGCAGGTCATACACCCACACCGGCAGGTCCCGGTCGCCGATCCGCTGGGTGCCGTCGGGCAGGATCTCGACGCGCAGCATCGGGTGGCGCGCAACGAGTTTCGCAGCGGCATCCCGCAGTCGCTGCGGGTCTACGCCGGTGCCATCGAACTCGACGTACAGATGCGCGGCCACCCCGCCGAGCTGCTGATCGTCGTTGCGGCCCAACCACATCGCGTGCTGCATGGGTGCCAGCGGGAACGGGCTGTCAGCCTCGCCGTCCTCGGTGGCTTCAACGCCGCGGGCGTCGGGCTCGGCCGTGCGGTCGCCGACCAGCGCCGACCACGCGGTGATGGTGGGGTTCTCCGCCAGCGCGGCGAAGTTGACGTCGATGCCCTGCTTACGCCAGCGCCCGGACAGCGACATCATCCGGATGGAATCCAGTCCGGAGGCGATCAGATCGGCGTCGGGGTCGACGGCGTCGGGGCTGACGCCGAGGAGTTCGGCGACCTCCGCGCGCACGGTATCGGACCTGGTCGCCGCATCACCCACGCTGTCCTCCAAATTAGTACAGGCTGCCCTAACTAACCCGGTGGAGGCTACCTTATATTCGAGGCACCGCACACGCCGACCAGAGGGGCCACATCGTTCATGAGCACCGGTTTCACGCCGCCGCGGGCCGACTTCAGCGACCTGGCCACAGGGTTCGTGCCGTTTCCCGCCGACCGGGCCGACAAGTACCGCAAACTGGGCTACTGGTCCGACCGGCGGCTCGATTCGATCCTCACCGACGCGGTGACCGTTTGGCCTGACCGCACCGCGGTGCTCGACGCGCACGTCACCTACACGTTCGCCGAACTCGACGCACGCGCGAACCGGATCGCCGCCGCGTTGGCTGACCGCGGCATCGCCGCCGGCGACCGCGTGCTGCTGCAGCTTCCGAACACGTGTGAGTTCGCGGTGGCGCTGTTCGGCCTGCTGCGTGCGGGCGCTGTGCCGGTGATGTGCCTGCCGGGGCACCGCTCGGCCGAACTCAGCCACTTCGCTGCGGTCAGCGGCGCGGTGGGGCTGGTCATTCCCGACGTCATCGCCGGCTTCGACTACCGCGATATGGCCGCAGGTCTGGTGAACGACCATCCGGCGTTGCGTCACGTGTTCGTCGACGGTGAACCCGGTCCGTTCCGATCCTGGTCGCAGCTGGGCGATTTCGACGGTGACTTTGAGCCGGTGCCCGTCGACCCGGATCTGCCGGCGCTGCTGCTGGTGTCCGGCGGCACGACGGGGCTGCCCAAGCTGATCCCGCGCACCCACAACGACTACGTCTACAACGCGGTCGCCAGTGCACGAGCGTGCGGGCTGACCGCCGAAGACACCTACCTGGTGGTACTGCCCGCTGGTCACAACTTCCCGCTGGGCTGTCCCGGCCTGCTCGGGTCGATGACCGTCGGCGCCCCGACGGTGTTCACCACCGATCCCAGCCCGGAGTCGGCGTTCGCGCTGATCGACCGTCACAACATCACGGTGACCGGGATCGTGAACGCGCTGGCCAAGATGTGGACGCAGGCCTGTGAGTGGGAACCGGTGCTGCCCAAATCGTTACGGCTGGTCCAGGTCGGCGGGTCGCGGATGACCCCCGAGGAAGCACGCTACATCTACGCGGGGCTGACGCCGGGGCTGTCGCAGATTTTCGGGATGGCCGAGGGCATGCTGAACTTCACCCGCCTCGGCGACCCCGTCGACATCGTGCTCCACACGCAGGGCCGGCCGATGTCCCCGCACGATGAGATGCTGGTGGTCGACGACAACGGCGCCCCGGTCGCGCCGGGCGAAGAGGGTGAGCTGCTGGTGCGCGGACCCTACACGCTCAACGGCTATTACCGTGCTGATGAGGCCAACGCCCGATCGTTCAGCCCCGACGGGTTCTACCGCACCGGCGACCGGGTGCGGATCTTCGCCGACGGTCCACGGGCGGGCTACGTCGAGGTCACCGGCCGCATCAAGGACGTCATTCACCGCGGTGGCGAGACGGTCTCGGCGTCCGACCTCGAAGAGCACCTGTTCGCGCACCCGGCGATCTACGCCGCGGCGGCCGTCGCGGTGCCCGACGACTATCTCGGCGAGAAGATCTGCGCTGCCGTGGTTTTCAACGGCGCACCGATTTCATTGGCCGAGCTCAACGAGTTCCTCGACGGGCGCGGCGTGTCGGCGCACGCCCGGCCCGACATGCTCGCGCCGCTGCCGTCGCTGCCCAAGACCGCGGTCGGCAAGGTGGACAAGAAAAAGGTCGTGGCGCAGCTGCTGTCCTGACGGCTGGCCCGCTCAGGATGCGGGGACCTCTTCGCGTGCGGCCCTGACCAATTCGACGATCCGGTCAGATACCGCGCCGGCCGTCGGGTACTCCCACAGCAGGGTCGGCGGTAATGACAGACCGGTCTGCTTCTCCAGCTGGCGCAGCAGACCGACCGTCATGATCGAATCGACGCCGAGCTCGACCAGCGGCCGGCTCATGTCAACGGCGTCCTCGGGTAGCCCCAGTTGGCCTGCGACGGCCGCCCCCACCCGCTGGCTGACCTGCTCCGGATCGGCGTCGACACCGACCACCTCCCCCGGCAGCGTCTCCGTACCGGTCTCGGCGGGTGCCACGTCGGCGAGCATCGGCACGGCGGCGGCATGCGGAAGCAGCGGCAGCACAACTACATTCGCGTCCTCGAGTCGCATGGCAATATCCAGTGCCCGCATCGCGTCGTCGGCGGTGACGGTGTCCATCCCCAGCGCGTCGAGTTGCGCCGCGACGAACCGTGACGTCGAGCCCATGCCCAGACCACGCCACGCGGTCCACGCGACGCTGACGGTGCGGTCCCCCAGCCGTGTGCGGCGGCGGGCCATGGCGTCGAGGTAGGAGTTCGCGCAGGCGTACGCGCCCTGCCCCGGGAAGCCGGCGAGATAGCCGCACGACGAGAACAGCACCATCCAGTCCAACTGCCCGGGTGCAAACACTTCGTGCAAGGTCGCGGTGCCGTCGACCTTGGGTCGCATGGCGGCCTCGATATCGCCCTGGCCGGTATTGACCAGCAGCGCACCGGCTTCCACACCCGCGGCGTGGATCACGCCGCGCACCGGCGGCAGGTTGCGCAGGGCGGCGCGCAGGGTGTTGGCGGCGTCGGGCGCCGCGATGTCGACGGCGACGACGTGAACGGACACCCCGCGCTCCTCGAGGGCCTCGACGGTGCAGACCAGCTCGGAGTCCCCCGCGTCGCGCCATTGGGAGCGCTCAGGCATGCCGGAGCGCGACAGCAGCACCAGCCGCCGCGCCCCGAGGTCGGCCAGCCGCTGGGCGATGCGAAGTCCCAGCACACCGGTGCCGCCGGTGATGAGGTAGGTGCCGCCGGCGCCGCACTGCATCGGCGCCCCGGTGCCATGGCCCGCGTCGGCCAACCGGGCGACGGTCGCGACGCCGTCACGGACCACCACGACGGAGTGGCCGGGCAGCGACGCCAACGCGCCGACGGGAAGGTGCGCGTCGGCCACGTCGAGCACCCCGCCGAAGACCTCCGGGTGTTCGGCTGCGGCGACGCGGGCCAGCCCCCACAGCGGGGCGTGCACGACGTTCGTCCCTTCGTGCACCCCCTCGGTGAGCACCCACATCCGCGCCTTGCCGCCCTGGGCGAGCAGCTGTTTGAGCGTGCGCATCACGAGGTCGACCGATCTCTGCGGCGAGTCGCGGCTGGCAGGCAGCACCAGTACCACCGCGTCGCGGTCCAGTTCGGTGAGTTCGTCCGGATCGGCGCACATCGCATACGGCACATCGGCGGCGGCGAGGTCGCGGGTGACGAACCCCCGCGTGTCGGCGTCGCCGCCGACGAGCATCACCCCCGCGGGACGGTTGTCTTGGCGCCACGGCAACGGATACCACGCCAGCCGGTGCACCATGCGCGAAACATCGCTGCCCGCAGGACTTTCCAGCTCTTCGAACGCCATCCCGATCAGCGACGCGCGCACCTGCCCAGACTCCTCGGCAATCAGCACGTCGGTGGCGGTGGTTGCGGCGCGGCGCCGGATGTGCAGCAGGGCCACCGCGGGTGGGCGGCCGTGCACCGCCACCCGTTCGATGTGGGCGGGCATCCGTAGCCGCGGCGGGCCGTCGAAGACCGTCGAAGCCGCCGATGTCGCCGCGTCGAGAAGCGCGGCCCAGGTCGCCGGCTGCGATCCGTCGGGCCGGGCGGCGACCCGGACCAGCATTTCGTCGCCGCCGCGACGCACATCGGTGATCTGCCAATCGAATCCCATTGCGGCCACTCCCAGCGACGCCAGGGTGTCGACCACGTGGTCGGCGGGTAAGCCCTCGGGGCAGCGGACTCGGATCGCGGGTTCGTCGATCGTGTGGCCCCGCAGATCGGCGCTGTCGTCGTGGACGGCGGCCACGGCGCTGCTGTGGGTGAGCCACCCGTCCTCGGCGGTGTCGTCGTCGAGCACGCGGGTCGACAGGGTCAGGGTGCGGTCCTGCAGCACCACCTGGACGTCGCGGGCGCGACCAGGCGCCACCGGCGTCCGAAGCCGCACATCGAGCAGGTCGGAGTTGGCGGCGGCCAGAAATGTGTTCAAAAGAACTGCGGCGGGGATGATCTCGGTGCCCTTTACCGGGTGGTTGCCGGGGTAGGGCCGGGTGTCCATATCGATTCGGGTCTGCCACATGCGCGTCGCCGCCGCACCGGTCACCTCGATGCGGCCGCCGAGCAGGGTGTGGGTATCGACGTCGTGAACGCCGCGCCCGCCCGGCGGCGGCGTCGGGGTGCGCCAGAACCGGCGATGCTGCCATTGGGTCACCGGCAGGTCGTCGGCCCACGGCGCGGCGACGTCGATCCCGTGGTCCACCGGTGCGCCGTTGCAGTGCAACGCGGCCAGCGCGGTGGCCACCGATGCCATCGCGGGGCGTTCACGGCGCAGCAATGGCACGACCGCGTGCTCGTCGGCGCCCGAGACCGTCAGTGTCTCGGCGATCGAATGAGCCACCACCGGATGGGCGGACACCTCCAGGAACAGGCGGTGCCCGTCGTCGACGGCGGCGGTGACCGCTTCGGCGAAGCGCACCCGGCCGCGCAGGTTCGCCACCCAGTAGTGCTGGTCGCGAGGCGCGGTCGAGCGCGGGTCGGCCAATGCGGTGGTGTACAGCGGGATTTGGGGTGTTCTGGTCGGCGGTAGCTGCGCGGTGAGGCGGGCCAGCTCACCAGTGAGCGCGTCCATGGCCGGGCTGTGAAACGCCACGTCGGTGTTGACCCTGCGCACCATCAGACCTTCGTCGGTCCAGGACCGACAGACCTCTTCGACGACGTCGATCGCGCCGGAAATCACGGTCGACTCCGGTGACGCGCTGATCGCGGCCACCACCTCGGAGCGTGCACCCAGCCGAATTTCGGTCTCCGCGAACGGAAGCCGCACCAAGGCCATCGCCCCTTGACCCATCACGGTGCGGAACCCGCGGGCCCGGTAACAGGCCACCGCCGCGCCCACCGTCAGGTCGAACACCCCCGCCGTCACGCAGGCGGCGACCTCGCCGACGGAGTGGCCGATCACGGCCGCCGGCGCCGCGCCGCGGGCCCGCAGCACCGCGGCCATCCCCACCTGCATAACGAACGTCAACGCCTGCACCCGGTCGGTGCCGCCGAGGTCGCCGGTGCGCAGCGCGTCGCGCGCCGAGAAGCCCAGCTCGGCGGCGAAGACCGGTTCGACGGCGTCGATTACCGCCGCGAAATGCGGTTCATCAGCCAATAATTCGCGGCCCATCTCCGGCCAGTGCGAGCCGTGCCCGGAGAACACCCACACCGCGCCGTCGGCGGCGCTCGGCAGCGCGGTGCCGGTCACCACCGAGGCGTCGGGTATCGCGTTGGCCAGCGCATCGACCCCGGCCGCAATACCGTCGACGTCGTCGGCGACGACGGCGGCCCGCACCGGTTCATGCGAGCGGCGCAGCCACGTCGTCGCGGCGACCTCCGGCAGGGCCACGTCGCCGACACGCAGGCGCGCCGACAGCGCCGCGGCCTGGGCACGCAGCCGTGCGGTGGACCGCGCCGACACCGGGATGACAGCCGGATGGTGTTGTGTCCGGGTGGTTTCGGGTTTGCGTTGCGGCGCTTCTTCGAGGAGGACGTGGGCGATGGTTCCGCCGTAGCCGTAGCTGCACACCGCGGCGCGTCGCGGCGCGTCCTCGGCGCGTTTCCACTGCTCGACCTCGGTGGGCACCCGCAACCCGCTGCTGGCCCAGTCGACCGCCGAGGTCAACGACCGCACGCCCGCGGTCGGCGGGATCGCCTCGTAGTGCAGCGCCAGGGCGGCTTTGATCAGGCCGACGATTCCGGCGCCGCCCTCGAGGTGGCCGACGTTGGGTTTGACCGATCCGATGCGGCACGGCGCGTCGGCGGGCCGGTCGACGCCGTAAACCTCCGACAGCGCACGAACTTCCGTGGGGTCTCCGGTCGGGGTACCGGTGCCGTGAGCTTCGACGAAGTCGACACTGGACGGGGCGATGTCTGCGGATGCGCAGGCGCGCCGGAACATTTCGGCCTGCGCGGCACCGTTGGGCGACATGATGCCGACGGTGCGGCCGTCCTGGGCGACTGCCCCGCCGCGCACGACGGCGTAGATGTGGTCGCCGTCGCGCAGCGCGTCGCTGAGCCGCTTGAGCACCACGACGGCGGCGCCTTCGCCGCGGCCGTATCCGTCGGCGGCGGCGTCGAAGGTCTTGCATCGGCCGTCGGGTGCGGTGGCACCGGCGACGTCGAGCACCCGGGTCAGGCCGGGGCCGATCAGCGCGCTGACCCCGCCGGCTAACGCAAGCGCCGTCTCCCCCGCGCGCAACATCTGGCAGGCCTGATGCACGGCTACCAGCGATGCGGCGCACGCGGCGTCCAGCGCCACGCTGGGCCCGCGCAGATCGAGCAGATGCGACACGCGGTTGGCGATGCCGCACAACGAGGTGCCGATTCCCGTCCAGGCTTCGATGCCGGGGAGGTCTTCCATGACCAACTTGCCGTAGTCGTCGGAGTTGACGCCCATCAGCACGGCGGTGTCACTACCGGCCAGCGATCTCGGCGGCACCCCGGCGTGCTCGAGCGCCTCCCAGCTGACCTCCAACGCCAGGCGCTGCTGGGGATCCATCAACTCGGCCTCCCGTGGGGAGACACCGAAGAACTCCGCGTCGAAGCCGGGCAGATCGTCGAGGAAGGTGCCTAAGCGGGTGACGTCGCGCAACACCGCGGCGTTACGCGGATCGCGGCGCAGGTAGGGCTCCCATCGTTCGGCGGGCACTTCGCTGACCGCGCTGCCGCCGTCGCACAGAAACCGCCAGAACTGGGCGGGCGTGGTGATGTTGCCGGCCAGCCGGCACCCCATGCCGACCACCGCGACGGGCTCGGAGGCTGTGCTCACGAAAGGTACCAACGGGCACCAGAAGCCCCACTGGTCTGGGTAGCCTTGCCTAAGTCGCAACGCGCCATGGCGCCAATATTGGCACATCCCGGCTGACATTTGGGAAGTAGGGACAGCGGGGCGACGTGGTGCCGCTGACGCCGGCGGCACGCGAGGGTACCTAGAGCGTCTTCACCGCCAGCGGCTGGTCGTCACCGGACAACCTGATGTCGACGGTGTCGATCTCCGAGGTCGGGATGCTGGTCGCCGCCGACAGCCCGGTCGCCTCGTCGCCGGCGGGCCGCCAGGACCCGACGACCGTCTGGGCGCCGTCGCGGGTGGTCACCACGATGTCGTAGCTGCCGACGTTGCGCGCCCAGTCCTTGGTGTACTCGCATGACCAGTTCAGCTCGGTGCCCCAACCCTTCTCGGTGACCGCGAGTTGGGCGGTCAGTCCCTCGCGCTGGCCCGGCTGCATCGGGGCCATCGCCACCGTCTGCACCCCATCGGTGGTGCGGGGGAACACCGTCGCGCCGATCACGCCGCCCACGATCGCCAACGCGGCCGCCGCGGCGACCGCGCTCATCAGGATCGCGCGCCGCGACCGCTGTTGCCGCTTTTCCGCCAGTGAGGCCGCGCCGACCGGTTCGATCAGCGCCGCGGCTTCGTCGGGGCTGAGCGCCTCGAGGATGGTCGGCATCTCGGCGAGTTCGGTGAGCTCGGCGGCCTTCTCGGGGTTGGCGGCGAGGTAGTTTTCGTAGCTTCGCCGGTCTTGGGAACTCAGCGCGCCCAGCACATAGGCGGCGTCCCACCGGGCAAAGTCGTCGTCGGACGCACCGCTGGGCTTGCTCACTGGACAATCCCCCTTTCCTGCAACGCAATTCGCAACGCGCGCAGCGCGTAGTGCATCCTGGACTTGACCGTGCCCGCCGGCATCTGTTCCTGTTGCGCGATGTCGGCGACGGTCTGGCCGAGGTAGTAGGCGCGTACGATCACGCTGCGGTGCTCGGCGCTGAGCGACTTGAGCGCATCGGTCAGGATCCATTTGTCGACCGCGGGGCCGATCGCGTCCAGCGACGGCCGTTCCGGGACGTCGTCGGTCTGCAGCTCGCGGGCGAACCGTGCGCTACGGCGGTCGTCGATCACCAGGTTGCGGGCCACGGTGAACAGCCACGCCCGCACGGATTCGCTGGGCTGTTGCAGGATCTCGGGTTTACGCCACAGCCGCAGCAGCGATTCCTGCACCACGTCCTCGGCGAACGGCCGGTCTCCGCGGGTGAGCCGCATGACGTAGCGCAGCAGCGCCTGGCTGTGCGCATCGGAAATCGCGCGCAGCAGCGCCGCCTGGTCGGGCTCGGTCACCCGTACATGCTGCCGCCGAATGTGGGCTGGTGTGACGGCAAACGCCAAAGAGCCGTGCGGGTAACCCACGTTCGGCGCTAATCAAGGATGGTGCGCACCACCGCGTCGGCCAACAACCGCCCCCGGTCGGTGAGCACCAGCCGGTCGGACCGCACGATCGCAAGGCCGTCGTCGACCACTGTCGCGGCGCGGCGGCGTTCGGCCTCGCTCAGCAGGTCCATCGCCAGCCCGTCGCGCAGCCGCACCCCCAACAGCACATCCTCGGTGTGGCGGGTTTCGGCATCGAGCAGTTCGTAACCGGCGACCGGAAGCCGGCCCTCGCTCAAGGTTTGCGCATAAGCGTTGGGGTGCTTGACATTCCACCACCGCGTCGCGCCGAGGTAGCCGTGAGCGCCCGGTCCGGTGCCCCACCACTGACCGCCGTTCCAGTAGCCGATGTTGTGTCGGCACTCGCCGCCGGGCCGACACCAGTTCGACAGCTCGTACCAGTCGAAGCCGGCCGCCGACAGCCGCGCGTCGAGCAGCTCGTAGCGGTGCGCCAACTCGTCGTTGTCGGGGGTGGTGAGCTCGCCGCGGCGCACCCGGCGCGCCATCGCGGTGCCGTCCTCGACCACCAGCGCATACCCGGAGACGTGGTCGACGCCGGCGTCGAGCGCGGCCTCGATCGAGCGCAGCAGATCCTCGTCGCGCTCTCCGGGTGTGCCGTAGATCAGATCCAGGTTGAGGTGCTCGAACCCGGCGGCGCCGGCCTCGCGGGCCGCCTCCAGCGCACGCCCCGGTGAGTGCACCCGGTCCAGCACCGCCAGCACGTGCGCGGCCGTGGACTGCATGCCCAGCGACACCCGGGTGTACCCGGCGGCGCGCAGCTGGTCGAAGAACCGCGGCGACGTCGACTCCGGATTGGCTTCAGTGGTGACCTCGGCGTCGGGCGCGAAGTCGAAATGCGCGCGGATCGCGTCGAGCACCGTGGCCAGGCCGTCGGCGCCCAGCAACGACGGGGTTCCGCCGCCGATGAACACGGTGTCGACCGGCGGCGGCGCACCCATTGCCGCGGCGGCCAGCCGAAGCTCGGTGCGCAGCCCGGCCAGGTATCCGTCCGGGGTGGCGCCGCCCAGCTCCGTGGGCGTATAGGTGTTGAAGTCGCAGTAACCGCAGCGCGTCGCGCAGAACGGCACGTGGACGTAGACGCCGAACGCGCGGCCGGGGGTGGCCCTGAGGTTCGGCAGCGCCGCGGGCGCCGTTCGCACGGTCATATGGTCCAGCTTCCCAGAAGAGTTCTGCTCGCCCTGAGCGCAAATATGGGCCGGTTAGGGCGTTGGCCCAAGTTCATGGCACAATTGGCGTCGTGACTGCTGCACGCATCTTCCCCCGCATTTCGCTGGTGGCGCGTCGGCATGTCGATTACAAGCGCGTTTGTACCTGTTGCTGTCTGCCTTGACGCGCTGATTACGGACCCCAGCCCACCAATCCCTTTTAGCTGGCCGCCGGATCTGCGCCGCCGGACAGCTCTCCGGTGACACGCGCGATCTGAACGCCGGCTCCACGAAGGAGCCAACACCGAATGACTCAGGCAAAAGCCAAACCGGCCCGCAAGCCACGCGCAGAAGGCCAGTGGGCCCTCGGCTACCGAGAACCGCTCAACGGCAACGAGCAGCTCAAAAAGGACGACAACCCGCTCAACGTGCGGGACCGCATCGTCAACATCTACGCCAAGACGGGATTCGACGGTATCGACACGTCCGACCTGCGTGGCCGCTTCCGCTGGATGGGTCTGTACACCCAGCGCGAGCAGGGCTACGACGGCACCTGGACCGGCGACGAGAACGCCGATCTGCTGGAGGCCAAGTACTTCATGATGCGGGTCCGCTGCGACGGCAAGGCGCTCTCGGTGGCCGCGCTGCGCACGCTGGGGGCGATCTCCACCGACTTCGCCCGCGACACCGCCGACATCACCGACCGGATGAACCTGCAGTACCACTGGCTGGAGATCGAGAACGTCCCCGAGATCTGGCGTCGGCTCGATGAGGTCGGGCTGCAGACCACCGAGGCCTGCGGTGACTGCCCGCGCGGCATGCTGGGCTCGCCGCTGGCCGGGTTGTCCCACGACGAGGTGATCGACCCGACCCCGGCGCTCGACGAGATCGTCCGCCGCTACATCGACAACCCCGAGTACTCCAACCTGCCGCGTAAGTACAAGACCGCGGTCTCGGGTCTGCAGGACGTCGCCCATGAGGTCAACGACATCTCGTTTATCGGGGTGAACCATCCCGAGCACGGGCCCGGGCTGGACCTGTGGGTGGGCGGCGGCCTGTCCACCAACCCGATGCTGGCCCAACGGCTCGGCGTGTGGGTGCCGTTGGACGAGGTGCCCGACGTGTGGGAGGCCGTCACCTCGGTGTTCCGCGACTACGGCTACCGCAGGCTGCGGTCGAAGGCGCGGCTGAAGTTCCTGGTCAAGGACTGGGGTGTAGAAAAGTTCCGCGAGGTTCTCGAAACGGAGTATCTGAAGCGTCCGTTGATCGACGGCCCGGCGCCCCAGCCGGTCAAGCATCCGATCGACCACGTCGGCATCCAGAAGCTCAAGAACGGCCTCAACGCAGTCGGCGTCGCCCCGATCGCCGGCCGGGTGTCGGGCACGATCCTGACCGCGGTGGCCGACCTGATGGAGAAGGCCGGTTCCGACCGCGCGCGGTTCACCCCGTATCAGAAGCTGATCATCCTCGATGTGCCTGACGACAAGCTCGACGACCTGACCGCCGGGCTGGCGCAGCTGGGGTTGCCCGCCGAGCCGACGCACTGGCGCAAGAACCTGATGGCCTGCACGGGCATCGAATTCTGCAAGCTGTCGTTCACCGAGACCCGCACCCGCGCACAGGCGCTCGTGCCCGAGCTGGAGAAGCGGCTCGAGGACATCAACGCCCAGCTCGACGTGCCGATCACGATCAACCTGAACGGCTGCCCGAACTCCTGCGCGCGGATCCAGGTGGCCGACATCGGTTTCAAGGGCCAGATGGTCGACGACGGCGACGGCCCTGAAGAGGGTTTCCAGGTGCACCTGGGCGGCAGCCTCGGGCTGGACAGCGGTTTCGGCCGCAAGCTGCGCCAGCACAAGGTGCTGTCCAAGGACGTCGGGGACTACATCGACAGGGTGGTCCGCAACTTCGTGAAACAACGCGAGGACGGCGAGCGTTTCGCTACGTGGGCGATGCGAGCCGAGGAGGCGGATCTGCGGTGACTGACGTTCTATCCGACACCGACCTGCAGGCGCTGGCCGAGCGGGCCGCCGAGGAACTCGACGGTGCCAGCGCCATCGACCTGCTGCGCTGGACCGACGAGAACTTCGCAGGCAACTACATCGTGGCGTCCAACATGCAGGATGCGGTCCTCGTCGATATGGCCGCCAAGGTGCGCCCCGGTGTGGACGTGCTGTTTCTGGACACCGGCTATCACTTCGCCGAAACGATCGGCACCCGTGACGCGGTCGCGTCGGTCTACGACGTGAACGTGGTCAACGTCACCCCGGAAAAGTCCGTGGCCGAACAGGATGCGCTCTTCGGCAAGGATCTGTTCGCTCGTGAACCCAACGAGTGCTGCCGGATGCGCAAGGTCGAGCCGTTGAGCAAGGCGCTGAGCGGATATGCGGCATGGGTCACCGGCATCCGGCGGGTGGAGGCGCCGACGCGCGCGAACGCGCCGCTGATCAGTTGGGATAAGGCGTTCGGGCTGGTGAAGATCAACCCGTTGGCGGCGTGGACCGACGACGACATGCAGCGCTACATCGACGCCAACGGCGTGTTGGTCAATCCGCTTGTCGACGAGGGCTATCCGTCGATCGGCTGCGCGCCGTGCACGGCCAAGCCCGTCGAGGGTGCCGATCCGCGCAGCGGCCGCTGGGCGGGCACCGGCAAGATCGAATGCGGGCTGCACGCCTCGTGACGCTCATTTTGACCGCGCACGGCAGTGTCGATCCGCGCTCAGCGGCCGTGACGCATGCGGTCGCGGGCCGGATCCGACGACTGCGGCCGTGGCTGGATGTGCGTGCGGCGTTTCTGGAGAACGCCGCACCGAGCCTGGGCGACGTGCTGGCCGACATGCCCGGCCGCGGCGTCGTCGTGCCGTTCCTGCTGGCCGACGCCTACCACGCCCGCATCGACCTGCCCGCGGTGATCGAAGCCTCGGGAGCCGACGTCGAGCAGGCCGGGGTGTTGGGTGAGGATCCGGCGCTGTTGTCGGTGTTGCGACAGCGCCTCGCCGAACGCGGTGCGTCTCCGGACGACGACGGCCTCGGAGTGCTGGTCGTGGCCGTCGGGTCGTCGAGCGCTACCGCGAACGCCCGCACCACCTCGGTGGCGCGGACGCTGGGTACCGGAACCCGTTGGGCGGGCGCCGAAGTCGCGTTCGCCACCGGCCCGCATCCCAGCGTCGACGACGCCGCACAACTGCTGCGCGCCAAGGGTGCGCGCCGTTTGGTGATCGCCCCGTGGTTCCTGGCGCACGGCCGGATCACCGATCGCGTCGCCAACTACGCCGCCGCACAAGACATCTCGATGGCCGAGCCGCTGGGATCGCACAACCTGGTCGCCGCGACGGTACTGGACCGCTTCGACGCGCTCACCGCCGCCTCCGTGGCGGCCTAGCCTAGCTGAGGCTTTCGACTGCGCGCTCGTCGGCGGTGTCGGCTGCGGGCACTTCGGAGCCTGCCGGTATCGCGGGGATGCGGGTGGCGCGCACGTAGACGGTGTCGCCCTCTTTCAAGGCGAGTGCTTCGGCATCACCGCGGGTAATCTGCGCGGTGAACGAGGTGTTCGATGCGGCGTTGGTGAGTTCGACGCGAACTTCGAAGCCCAGCATGACGATCCGGTCGATGGTGGCTCGTACCACGCCGGTGGCGGCGATGGAGTCTTCGCTGGCCGCGATGGCCATCTCCGGGGTGCGTCCGACGCGGATGTCGTGGGGGCGCACCAGGCTGCCGTTCAGCGACGACACCGCACCCAGAAACGACATCACGAACGCGTTGGCGGGTTGGTCGTAAACCTGTGTCGGAGAACCGACCTGCTCGATACGGCCGTTGTTGAGCACGGCGATGCGGTCGGCCACGTCCAGCGCTTCGGACTGGTCGTGGGTGACCAGCACGGTGGTGACGTTGACCTCCTCGTGCAGGTGTCGCAACCAGACCCGCAGATCCTCACGGACTTTGGCGTCCAGTGCGCCGAACGGCTCGTCGAGCAGTAGCACCTGCGGGTCGACGGCGAGCGCGCGGGCCAGCGCCATGCGTTGGCGTTGTCCCCCGGACAGCTGGTTGGGGTAGCGGGTCTGAAAGCCGGTCAGCCCCACCACGTCCAGCAGGTTGTCGACCTTTTCCTTGATCTCGGCCTTCGGCCGTTTGCGGATCTTGAGGCCGAAGGCCACGTTGTCACGCACCGTCAGGTGCTTGAACGCCGCGTAGTGCTGGAACACGAACCCGATACCGCGTCGCTGCGGCGGCACGTTGGTGACGTCGCGGCCGTTGATCGTGATGGTTCCGGTGTCGGGTTGGTCCAGCCCGGCGATCGCGCGCAGCAGGGTGGATTTACCCGAACCGCTGGGGCCGAGCAGCGCCGTCAACGACCCCGACGGCACGTCGAAGTCGACGTTGTCGAGCGCGGCGAAGTCGCCGTAGCGCTTGTTGGCGCCCCGCACCGTGATCGCGTTGGTCGTGCTGGTGGTCACAGCCGTCGTCTCCTCATCGCCCATGGCTCAGGTGTCCAGTTTCGCGCGGCGGGCGTCGAGAATCACCTGCACGATCAGGACGATCACTGCGACGCTCATCAACAGTGTCGAGATCGCGTACGCGCCATACTCGTTTCCGAGCGCGTGGCGGTCGGACACCAGCAACGTCAACGTCTGCGACTGGCCCGGCAGGTTCGACGACACCATGATCACGGCCCCGTACTCGCCGAGCGTCCGCGCGACGGTCAACACCACCCCGTACATCAGACCCCACTTGATCGAGGGCAGCGTGACCAGCCGGAAGGTCTGCCACGCGCTGGAACCCAGGGTCGAGGCGGCCTCCTCCTGGTCGGTGCCCAACTCGTGCAACACCGGTTCGACCTCCCGGATCACGTAGGGCACGGTGACGAAGATGCTGGCCAGCACGATGCCCGGGAACCCGAAGATGATCTTGAGGCCGAGGTTGTTCTCGACGAAGCCCAGCGCACCGGCCGAGCCCCACAGCAGGATCAGCGCGACACCGACCACCACCGGCGACACCGCAAACGGCAGGTCGATCACCGCCTGCAGCATGCTCTTACCACGAAACTTGTTGCGCGCCAATACCAGAGCGGTCGGGACCCCGAAGATCACGTTGAGCGGCACCACGATGGCCACCACGATCAGCGACAGTTGCAGCGCCGAGATGGCCGCCGGCGTGGTGATCGACCCGACGAACTCGCCGATACCCGGTTCGAAGGTGCGCCACAGAATCAAGCCGACCGGCACCACCAGCAAGACCGCCAGATAGCCCAGCGCCAGAAAACGCAGCAGGTAGCGAACCGCAGGCGACAACGTCACGTCGTCAACTCCTGGCGTTTGGCCACCCGCGAGCCGATGGTGCGCAGGATGAACAGCACCACGAACGAAATCGTAAGCAGCACAATCGATACCGCCGCCGCACCGGTGCGGTCGTCGAACTCGATCAGGGTGCGGATGTACTGCGAGGACACCTCGGATTCACCGGGTACCGCGCCGCCGATCAGCACCACCGAACCGTATTCACCGATCGCGCGGGAGAAGGCCAGCCCGGCACCGGAGAGCAGGGACGGCAGCAGCGCGGGCAGCATCACGAGCCGGAAGATCGTGAAGTTGTCGGCGCCCAGCGATGCCGCGGCTTCCTCGACCTCACGATCCAACTCCAGGATCACCGGCTGCACCGAGCGCACCACGAACGGCAGGGTGACGAACAGCAGCGCGATGCCCACCCCCCACTTGGTGTGCTGGATGTGGATCCCGACCGGGCTGCTCGGCCCGTAGAGCGCCAGCATCACCAGGCTGGCCACGATGGTGGGCAATGCGAACGGCAGGTCGATGATGGCGTCCACCAACCGCTTGCCGACGAAGTCGTCGCGGGTGAGCACCCACGCCACCAGCAGGCCGAAGAACAGGTTGATCACCGCGACCGCGAATGAGACGGTCAGCGTGACCTGAAACGACTGGATCGCGCCGGTGGAGGTCACCGCCTGCCAGAACGCGTCCCACCCACCACCGGCGGACTGCCACACGATCGCGGCGAGCGGCAGCAGCACGATGATCGACAACCAGGTGGTGGCCACGCCGACGCGCAGCTTGGTGTTGCCGTAGCGGCTGATGAAAAAGCCCTTGGGCGTCCCGGCATCGTCGAACGGCTCCTGCGGGAGCCGCGGGCCTTTCGCGTCCAGGCCAGCTGTCATCCCGTGGCTTCTTTGTAGATTTTCGTGATCGTGCCGTTGTCCTTGTCGAACAATGCCGCATCCACGCTCTGCCAGCCACCCAGATCGGCGATCGTCCACAGTCTCTCCGGGGCGGGGAAATCGTCCGCGAAATCCAACGCAACCCCGGGATCGACCGGCCGGAAACCGGCCTCGGCCCAGATCCTCTGCCCCTCAGGGGTGTAGAGGAAGTTCTTGAGCGCGGTGGCCTTCTCGAGGTGCGGGCTCGAGGTGACGACCGCAACGGGGTTCTCGATCTTGAACGTCTGCGGCGGGTTCACATGTTCGACGGGCTCGCCCTGCCGTTCGATGTGGATGGCCTCGTTCTCGTAGCTCAGCAGCACATCGCCGGTGCCCTGCAGGAACAGGTCGCTGGCCGCGCGCCCGGACGACGGCCGGGTCCTGATGTGATCCGTGACCAGCTCGTTGACGAAATCCAGCCCGGCCTGTGGGTTTTGACCGCCGTTGCTCTTGGCGGCATACGGCGCCAATAGGTTCCACTTCGCCGATCCCGAACTGAGCGGGCTCGGGCTCACCACCTCGAGGCCCGGCGCCAGCAGGTCGTCCCAGTCCCTGATGTTCTTCGGGTTGCCCTCGCGCACCACGAGCGTGACGACGGAGCCGAACGGGACACCGCCGGTGGCGTCGGCGTTCCAGTCCTCGGCGACCTTGCCCGCCTTGACCAACCGGGCGACGTCGGGTTCGACGGAGAAGTTGACGATGTCGGCGGGTTTACCGTCGACCACAGCGCGCGACTGATCGCCCGAGGGGCCGTAGGACGCGGTCACCGCGGCGCCATCACCTTCCTGGGTAGCCGCAAACGCCGGGATGATCTGGCTCCAGCCGGGCTCGGGAACCGCGTAGGCGACCAGCGTCAGCGTGCTGTCGCCGCCACCGGTCTCCGGCGCGCCGCCGACGACGTCGCTGGATCCGCCGCCGCACGCGGCGACCAGGGTCGCGGCGACGACGGCGGCGGCGGTGCGCCAAAACTTCTGGTGATCACGCATTGATGACCTTTCCTTGCAGGGACGCTAACGAAGACGATCCGTCACATCGGCAAGGCGCGAGCAGCATTCGGGTTCAGATCAGTTGCCGCCGACACACTCAAACCGCGGACGGGAAAGGAGTCAGCAACAACAGCAGCCATCAGCGACGGCAGCGAGTCCCACGGCGATGAGGGCCAAGACGTGGCCGCCCTTGTTGCCGGTCGCCGAACGCATGGCGCAAAGAATAACAGAGCCGGCCGGTTGTGCACGGTGTCGATCAGCCGCCCTGACGCGTCACCAGCCAGGTGACGAGCACCAATACCACCAGGAAAGCCAGCGCCATCGTCACCCGCGACGGTGGCATACCGCCCCTCATCGGTCGTCGTCTTGGTCGAGATGGCGCACCCGCCGCACCAGCCGAATGCTGTTGCCCAGCGCACCGTCGAGCACCACAGCAATGCCGAACGCCAGCGCGACCACCACGGGCATCACCACCGCGGTCTGCACTACGAACGGCAGCCCGGTGAGCCACAGCTCAACGCCGTCCCACCAATTGAGGAAGCCGTCCACCCGGCCAGCGTATGTGATGTAAAGATTGCGCCGTGCCCGAGGACGAGGAGCGCACCGACAGTACCGGCTGCATCGTCGCCGGCGGCGGTCCCGCGGGAATCATGCTGGGCCTGCTGCTTGCCCGCGCCGGCGTCGACGTCACGGTCATGGAGAAACACGCGGACTTCCTGCGTGACTTCCGCGGCGACACGGTGCACGCCAGCACGCTGCGGTTGCTTGACGAACTCGGCCTCGCCGAGCAGTTCGCCCAGCTGCCGCACCGGGAGATCGAACAGCTCTCCCTCAACGTGCAGGGCACCGAGGTGAGGATGGATCTACGGCGGATTCCCGGTCCGCACAAGCAGATTGCGCTGGTGCCCCAGTGGGACTTCCTCGAGCTGTTGGCGTCGGCAGCGGAGAAAGAGCCGACGTTCACACTGCTGCGCAACACCGAGGTGCTGGGGCCGATCGTGCGCGGCAGCACCGTGGTCGGGGTCCGGTACCGCACCGCCGACGGTGAGGTCCGCGCGATGCACGCGCCGCTGACCGTCGCCTGCGACGGCCGGTCCTCGACGCTGCGCACGGCGATGGGGCTGACGCCGAAGAACTTCGGGACGCCCATGGACGTGTGGTGGTTTCGGCTGCCGCGCCGCCCCGACGACCCGCACGGGCTGGCCGGGGTGCTGGGGACGGGCCACGCCCAGATCGTCATCGACCGCGGTGAGTACTACCAATGCGCCTACGTCATCCCCAAGGGCCGCGACAGCGACCTTCGCGCCGAGGGCGTCGAAGCGCTGCGCCGTGACGTGGTGGCGCTGGTGCCGTGGCTGGCCGAGCACACCGCGGCGCTGACGTCGATGGACGAGGTCAAGCTGCTCAACGTGGCGCTCAACCGGCTGCGCCGCTGGTACACCGACGGGTTGTTGCTCATCGGTGACGCCGCCCACGCGATGTCGCCGGTCGGCGGCGTCGGGATCAACCTCGCGGTGGCCGACGCCGTCGCCGCCGGGCGGATGCTGGCCGCTCCGCTGCGCACCGGCACGGTCTCGACCCGGCACCTGGCGCGGGTGCAGGCCCGCCGGTGGCTGCCTGCGGCGCTGGTCCAGGCGGTGCAGCGGCTGATCCACGCGCGGGTGATCGCGGTGGCGGTGGGGGCGACCGGTCCGGCCAAACCACCGCTTCTGGTCCGGATCGCCGCGCGCGCGCCGCTGTTGCGCCGGGTCGCGGCCTACGGTGTCGCGATCGGCCCGCTGCCCGAACACGTGCCGGCGTTCGCCCGCCGCTGAGGGCCGGTGCGCGGGAACACGGGAACGATTCGGTGGACGCCGAGCAGGTCCGCAGTCGATGATGTCGGCATGGTGCTACCACACATCGAGCCGTCCGAAGTGCCATCGGAGACCGACAACGGGTCCGCGTCGGGCCGCCGCAGCGACCCGAACGCCCCGCTGACGATGACCGGGCCGATGCCCTACGCGCCATCCGCGTCGTTGCGGAACCCCTTTCCGCCGATCGCCGACTACGCGTTTCTGTCCGACTGCGAGAACACCTGCCTGATCTCGTCGGCAGGCTCCATCGAATGGCTGTGCGTACCGCGTCCGGACTCCCCCAGCGTGTTCGGCGCGATCCTCGACCGCGGCGCAGGCCACTTCCGGCTGGGCCCCTACGGGGTGTCGGTGCCTGCCGCCCGCCGCTACCTCCCGGGCAGCCTGATCCTGGAGACCACCTGGCAGACCCACACCGGCTGGCTGATCGTGCGCGACGCGCTGGTGATGGGACCGTGGCATGACCTCGACGCCAGGTCCCGCACGCACCGCCGCACCCCGATGGACTGGGACGCCGAGCACATCCTGTTGCGCACGGTGCGCTGTGTCAGCGGCACGGTCGAGTTGGTGTTGAACTGCGAACCGGCCTTCGACTACCACCGCATCCCGGCCACCTGGGAGTACTCGGCCCAGGCCTACGGGGAGGCGATCGCCCGCGCCCGCCGCGACCCCGATGCGCATCCGACGCTGAGGCTGACCACCAACCTGCGACTCGGGCTCGAAGGCCACGAGGCCCGCGCCCGCACCCGGATGAAGGAGGGCGACAACGCGTTTGTCGCGCTGTCCTGGTCCAAACACCCCGCGCCGCAGAACTACGAGGAAGCCGCCGACAAGATGTGGCAGACCAGCGAATGCTGGCGGCAGTGGATCAACATCGGCAACTTCCCCGACCACCCGTGGCGGGCCTACCTGCAGCGCAGCGCGTTGACGCTGAAGGGGCTCACCTACTCCCCGACCGGTGCGCTACTGGCGGCGCCCACCACGTCGTTGCCGGAAACCCCACAGGGCGAGCGCAATTGGGACTACCGCTACGCGTGGGTGCGGGACTCCACGTTCGCGCTGTGGGGTCTGTACACCTTGGGTCTGGACCGTGAAGCCGACGACTTCTTCGCGTTCATCGCCGACGTGTCCGGTGCGAACAACGGTGAACGCCACCCGCTTCAGGTGATGTATGCCGTCGGCGGTGAGCGCACCCTGGTCGAGGAGGAACTGCACCACCTGTCCGGCTACGACGGCGCCCGCCCGGTGCGCATCGGCAACGGCGCCTACAACCAGATGCAGCACGACATCTGGGGCACGATGCTGGACTCGGTGTATCTGCACGCGAAGTCGCGGGAGCAGATCTCCGACACGTTGTGGCCGGTGCTCAAACAACAGGTCGAAGAGGCGATCAAGCACTGGCGCCAGCCAGACCGCGGCATCTGGGAGGTACGCGGCGAACCGCAGCACTTCACCTCCAGCAAGATCATGTGCTGGGTGGCGCTGGACCGCGGCTCCAAACTCGCCGAACTGCAGGGTGAGAAGTCCTACGCCCAGCAGTGGCGCGCCATCGCCGAGGAGATCAAGGCCGATGTGCTCAAGAACGGCGTCGACTCGCGCGGGGTGCTGACCCAGCGCTACGGCCACGACGCGCTGGACGCGTCGCTGCTGCTGGCGGTGCTGACCCGGTTCCTGCCGCCCGACGACCCGCGGGTGCGGGCCACCGTGCTGGCGATCGCCGACGAGCTCACCGAGGAAGGCCTGGTGCTGCGCTACCGCGTCGAGGAGACCGACGACGGCCTGGCCGGCGAGGAGGGCACGTTCACGATCTGCTCGTTCTGGCTGGTGTCGGCGCTGGTGGAGATCGGCGAGATCCACCGCGCAAAACACCTGTGTGAGCGGCTGCTGTCGTTCGCCAGCCCACTGCACCTGTACGCCGAGGAGATCGAGCCGCGCACGGGCCGCCACCTCGGCAACTTCCCGCAGGCGTTCACCCATCTGGCGTTGATCAACGCGGTGGTGCACGTGATCCGCGCCGAAGAGGAGGCCGACAGCTCCGGCGGGTTCGTGCCCGCCAACGCGCCGATGTAGCCGAGGTGCGTTACCGCTACTCTCGGTCTGACAAATGGGCTTGACCAAAGGGCGGTATGGGCAACATCTATAGCGACGTCAGCGAGATCGTGGGACGGACCCCGCTGGTCCGACTCAACCGTATGACCGAGGGCCTGCAGGCGCAGGTGCTCGCCAAGTTGGAGTTCTACAACCCGGCCAACAGCGTCAAGGACCGGATCGGGGTGGCGATCGTCGACGCGGCGGAGGCCGCCGGCGCGCTGCGGCCGGGCGGCACCATCGTGGAGGCCACCAGCGGCAACACCGGTATCGCCTTGGCGATGGTCGGCGCGGCGCGCGGCTACCGGGTGATCCTGACCATGCCCGACACCATGTCGACCGAACGCCGGGTGATGCTGCGGGCCTTCGGCGCCGAGATCGTGCTGACGCCCGGCGCCGAGGGCATGGCCGGTGCCGTCGCCCGCGCCGAACAGATCATCGCCGAGACTGAGAACGCGGTGGCCGCAGAGCAATTCGCCAACCCGGCCAATCCGGACATCCACGAACGCACCACCGGCGAGGAGGTCTGGGCCGACACCGACGGAACGGTGGACATCTTCGTCGCCGGGATCGGCACCGGCGGCACGCTGACCGGCGTCGGCCGGGTACTCAAATCCCGCAAGCCCGGGGTGCAGATCGTCGGCGTCGAACCGGCAGACTCCCCGATCCTCAACGGCGGCGAACCCGGCCCGCACAAGATTCAGGGCATCGGGGCCAACTTCATCCCCGAGGTGCTCGACCGCGAGGTGTACGACGAGATCATCGACGCCGGATTCGACGACGCGATCACGGTCGCCCGTGCCCTGGCCACCCAGGAAGGCATCCTGGGCGGCATCTCGGCGGGGGCCAACGTGTGGGCCGCGCTCGAGTTGGCCAAGCGGCCGGAGAACGCCGGGAAGATGATCGTGGTGGTCATCCCCGACTTCGGTGAACGCTATGTCTCCACGCCGCTGTTCGAGCACATCCGGGACTGAGACCGTCATGGCGCTGCTCGCCACCCTGCGGGAGGACCTGCAGAACGCCCGTGCCCACGATCCGGCCGCGCGCGGGGACGTGGAGAACGCGCTGGTGTACTCCGGTCTGCACGCGATCTGGACCCACCGGGTGGCGCACCGGATGTGGGCGCGTCCGGCGCTGCGTGGACCGGCCCGCGTGCTGATGCAGATCGTCCGGGCGGTCACGGGGATCGAGATTCACCCGGGCGCCACCATCGGCCGGCGCTTCTTCATCGACCACGGCATGGGCGTGGTGATCGGCGAAACCACCGAAATCGGCGATGACGTGATGATCTACCACGGGGTGACGTTGGGAGGGCGCACCCTCAAACGGGTCAAGCGTCACCCTACGATCGGCAACCGGGTCACGATCGGTGCTGGCGCCAAGGTGCTGGGTCCGCTCACGGTCGGTGACGACAGCGCGATCGGCGCCAATGCCGTTGTCACCCGCGATGTTCCGGCGGATTCGATCGCGACCGGCATACCGGCGGTCGTGCGGCATCGCACCGAAAGAGAACGCGAGCAGGCCGTCGACCCTACCTGCTACATCGATCCCGCCATGTATATCTAACCGATCTTGTCCAACATCAGGTTGGCGACCGAGACCGCGTCCTGCGCACCCATCGCATCCGAAATCTCCACGTCCACAATGCAATCCGCGGCGATGCCCAGCGCGCGCTGAACTGTCGAGCCGGCGTCGTGCAGCACGACGGCCGACACAGTGCTCTGATCGACGGCAACGCCGGTGATCCTGCTGACGGCCGAGGTGTGCGAGCCGGGCCGGTACAGCACCAGCGTCTCGCCGTTGCAGCGGTGCCAGTTCTCGGCCGCGGCGGCGAAGAACTCCTGGGCGGCGTCAGCGGTGGCGAACTGCACGACACCGAAGAAACCCGACGACGACGGACCGGTGGCGTCGCCGCCCACCCAGGACTGGCTGGCCACCGTGCGCACCGGATCGGCGTCGTACACCGTTTTCTGCAACCGGTAACCGGTGCTCACACAGTCGGCGGGCGTCGCTTGACCTTCCCCGACGCTCTGCAGCAGCAGGTCGGGACCGCCCTCGACGAGCTGGCCCGAGAAGCCCGTCGTGCCCAGCATCGCGGCCAGTTCGTCGGCGGTGGGCAGGATCTGGGCGAGCGCACGCACCGGCGACGGTTTGACGACCTCGGCGATCCGCAACGTGGGCGGGTCGGCGACCTGGGCCGTACACCCGGCAAGCACCACACCGGCGCTCAGCGCAACGACGGCCACCCCGCGCGAGCGCATCGGCTGCCTACTTCTTGGCCTTGTCGGCAGACGAGTCGGTGGACAGGGCTGCGACGAACGCCTCCTGCGGCACCTCGACCCGACCGATGGTCTTCATCCGCTTCTTGCCTTCCTTCTGCTTCTCCAGCAGCTTGCGCTTACGGCTGATGTCACCGCCGTAGCACTTCGATAGCACGTCTTTGCGGATCGCGCGGATGTTTTCGCGAGCAATGATCTTCGACCCGATCGCGGCCTGCACCGGAACTTCGAACTGCTGGCGCGGGATCAACTCGCGAAGTTTGGTCGTCATCTTGTTGCCATAGGCATACGCCGCGTCCTTGTGCACGATCGCGCTGAACGCGTCCACCGGCTCACCCTGGAGCAGGATATCGACCTTGACCAGGTCGGCTTCCTGTTCGCCTGCGTCCTCGTAGTCGAGGCTGGCATATCCGCGGGTGCGGGATTTCAGCGAGTCGAAGAAGTCGAAGATGATCTCGCCCAGCGGCATCGTGTAGCGCAACTCCACGCGCTCGGGAGACAGATAGTCCATGCCGCCGAGTTCACCGCGGCGCGATTGGCACAGTTCCATGATGGCGCCGATGAACTCGCTGGGCGCGATGATCGTCGTCTTGACGACGGGCTCGTACACAGCACGCATCTTGCCGCCCGGCCAGTCCGACGGGTTGGTCACCATCAGTTCCGAACCGTCTTCGGTCACAACGCGATACACGACGTTGGGCGAGGTGGAGATGAGGTCGAGGTTGAATTCGCGCTCGAGGCGCTCGCGGGTGATCTCCATGTGCAGCAGGCCCAGAAAGCCGCAGCGGAAACCGAACCCCAGCGCCACCGACGTCTCGGGTTCCCAGGTCAGCGCGGCATCGTTGAGCTGCAGCCGGTCTAGCGCGTCACGCAGATCCGGGTAGTCGGAGCCGTCGACCGGATACAGCCCGGAGTAGACCATCGGCTTGGGTTCGCGGTAGCCGGTCAGCGCTTCGGTGGCGCCGCCGCGCGCAGTCGTCACGGTGTCACCGACCTTGGACTGACGCACGTCCTTCACGCCGGTGATCAGGTAGCCGACCTCACCGACGCCAAGGCCGTCGGCGGGTTTGGGTTCCGGGGACATGATGCCGACTTCCAGCAGTTCGTGGACGGCACCGGTGGACATCATCTTGATCCGCTCGCGCGGGACGATCTTGCCGTCGACGACGCGGACGTAGGTCACCACGCCGCGGTAGGTGTCATAGACCGAGTCGAAGATCATCGCGCGTGCGGGGGCGTCGGCGTCGCCGGTGGGGGGCGGCACCTCACGCACGAGGTGGTCGAGCAGGTCGGCGACCCCGTCGCCGGTCTTGCCCGACACGCGCAGGACGTCGCTGGGTTCGCAGCCGATGATGTGGGCGATCTCGGCGGCATAACGGTCCGGGTCGGCGGCGGGCAGGTCGATCTTGTTGAGCACCGGGATGATGACCAGGTCGCGGTCCAACGCCAGGTAGAGGTTGGCCAGGGTCTGAGCCTCGATGCCCTGGGCAGCGTCGACCAGCAGCACCGCACCCTCGCAGGCTTCCAGCGCCCGCGACACCTCGTAGGTGAAGTCGACGTGGCCGGGGGTGTCGATCAGGTGCAGCACGTAGTCGCCGGCGCCGGGCCCCTCTTCCACGGCCCAAGGCAGCCTTACGTTCTGGGCCTTGATCGTGATGCCACGCTCGCGTTCGATGTCCATCCGGTCCAAGTACTGCGCACGCATGGTGCGGTCGTCGACGACACCGGTGAGTTGCAGCATCCGGTCGGCCAGCGTCGACTTGCCGTGGTCGATGTGGGCGATGATGCAGAAGTTCCGAATCTGCGCCGGCGCGGTGAAGGTCTGGTCGGCGAAGCTGCTGATGGGAATCTCCTGGTGAGACGGGCAGTGGGTGCCACCAGCGTATCGAGGGAGGCGCCGGTCGACACAATCGTGGCCAGGCGACTTCACTTATGCTCGGCAATATGGCTCCGCCATGGAAGACTTTTCAGCGCTTCGCGGAGAACCTCGTGTTCAACGAGGCGCCCAAGTTCGTCCGTCAGCTGCAGAATTCGCCGACGCTGCAGCGCGGTATCCAACAGGGCATCAAGATCGGCATGGACGTCATCGTGGGTCCGACCGAGGCCGAGGCTCCGGCCATCACCGCGGGACGCCCGGTCAGCCGAACCTTCGTACCGACCGCGCACCGGGCCCGCAAGCTGGTTTACGCCCCCGACCTCGACGGCCGCGCCGATCCCGGCGAGATCGTCTGGACCTGGGTGGTCTACGAGGACGATCCGGACCGCGGTAAGGACCGTCCGGTGCTGGTGGTCGGCAGGGACCGGTCCACTCTGCTCGGGTTGATGCTCTCCAGCCGCGACCACCACGGCGACGATCCGAATTGGGTGGCGATCGGCGCCGGCAGCTGGGATTTCGAGAGCAGGCAGAGTTGGGTGCGGCTGGACCGGGTGCTCGACGTGCCCGAGGAGGGCATCCGACGCGAAGGCGCGATCCTCGAGCGTGAGAAGTTCGAGCTGGTCGCCACCCGGCTACGCGCGGAATACTCCTGGAGCTAATTTTTACGCCGCGAGCGTGCGTGTTCGAGGGCGACGCGCCGCGGTTCAGCCGGAGTTTGCGCACGCTCGCCGCAGGGGTGACCTACCTCGGGTTTCGCCACATCGGCCACATCTTCGGGCCACCGTCGGGCAGCGTGATCTCGCCGGTGACCTCGAAGCCGAACCGCTGGTAGTAGGGGATGTTGTCGGGGTTGCTGGACTCGAGGTAGGCCGGCGCGTGTTCGGCGTCGACGCGGTCCAGCCGCGACTGCATCAACGCCCGCCCGAACCCGCCGCCGCGCACGGTGGGGTCGCTGCCGATCACACCGAGATACCAGTGCGGCTCTTCGGGATGGCATTCCTTCATCAGCTCGCTGACCTGACGACCTCGTCTTGCCCCCGCGCGCATCGCCAGAAGAAAGCTGGGCATCATCCGCAGTTCCTGCACCGGCGACTGCTTCCACCGGCCGGGCGGATCCCACAGCGCGGCCGCACCGATGCCGTCGGCTCCGAGCGCAACCTCGACGCCTCCGCCGGCCAGAAAGTGATGCCGGGTCATCGTCGCGAACATCCGCGTCAACCCCTTGGTGCGGCGGCTGCCGTCGGCCAGCATCCACTTCATCAGGGGGTCGTCGTAGAAAGCCCTGCCCAGGGTGAGGGCCAACGGCCGGATATCGCCCTTCTGCGGGGGACGAACGTCGATCGCGAATGGCATCAGCCGCCCTGGGTGATATAGGCCTCCAAGTGCTCCTGTTGTGCCTCGAGTTCCTCCATGCGCGTCTTAACCACGTCGCCGATGCTAACGATTCCGGCGAGGCGACCGTTCACCATCACCGGAATGTGACGCACCCGGTTGGTGGTCATCAACGCGCTGAGGCTGTCCACCGAGTCGTTGGGTGAGCAGGTCGCCACCAGCGTGGACATGATTTCCGACACCGGCTGCGTGAGCAGTTCGGCGCCTCTTTTCTGCAGTGCACGCACCACGTCGCGTTCTGACACGATGCCGACCAGGCCATCCTGCCCAACCACCACCATCGCGCCGATGTTGTGCACGCTCAGCTCGGTCAGCAGCCCAGCGACCGAAGTCTCCGGGGTGATGGTCGCCACCGACGCACCCTTACTGCGCAATACGTCCGCGATCCGCATCGATGCCTCCGTTCCAGTGATCTTTCTCACACCAGGCTAGGTCGGCGCGGCCAAAAGTGGGAGCTTTTGGCATCGGTGTCCCAGAACCGCGGCGAAACTCCGGACCCTCTTGACCGTGCGTTGCATGCGCCCTACGCTGCGCCGTCGCCGCGTGCGGGTCGAATTGTTCGTCACCACAGCGGATTTCGATCCGGTCAATAGCGCACTTTCGACGCCGCCGTCAGGTATATGTGGGGCCATGATCGAGGTGACGCTGCTCGGAACTGGAAGTCCGATACCCGACGCGAACCGTGCGGGCCCGTCGACGCTGGTGCGGGCGGGAGGGCAGACGTTCCTGATCGACTGCGGCCGCGGAGTCCAGCAGCGGTTGACCGCTGCGGGCGCGGCGGCCAACGGCCTGACCGCGCTGCTGCTGACGCACCTACACAGCGATCACATCGCCGATCTGGGCGACATGATCATCAGCCGCTGGGTCACCACGTTCACCCCCGAACAGCCGCCGTTTCAGATCATCGGCCCGCCGGGCACGGCGGAGGTGGTCGACGCCACGCTCAAAGCGTTCGGCTTCGACATCGGTTATCGGATCGCCCACCACGACGACCTGAAGACCCCACCGCCGCTCGAGGTGCACGAGTACACCGAGGGGGTGGTGTGGGACCGCGACGGCGTCACGATCACCGCGGCGCCGACCGATCACCGCCCGGTCGCCCCCACGATCGGTTTCCGCGTCGAACACGCCGACGCGTCGGTGGTGCTGGCCGGCGACACGGTGCCGTGCGAAAGCCTCGACAAGCTGGCCGCCGGGGCCGGCGCGATGGTGCACACGGTGATCCGCAAAGACCTGGTCGAAGCGATGCCGATGCAGCGCATCCGCGACATCTGCGACTACCACTCGTCGGTCGAGGAGGCGGCGGACACCGCGGCGCGGGCCGGGGTGGGCATCCTCATCCTCACCCATTACGTGCCAGGCATCGAACCCGGTCAGGAAGACGAATGGCGCGCACTGGCCGCCTCGAAGTTCGACCGCCAGATCGAGCTGGGCGACGACCTGCACCGCGTCGAGGTGCACCCGGGCGTCGCGGTGAAGTCCAGCTGAGCGGGTTCTCATATCAGCAGGCCAGCGGGCCTCGCTTTGGGAGATCAGGGCGCTCGCTGGTACCCTGATCAGTCGCTGCCCTAGTTCGGGCACCCACACACTTTGCCCAACCCAATCGAGATTTGCGAAGGACTATCCGCGTGGCCAACATCAAGTCGCAGATGAAGCGCAACCGCACCAACGAGAAGCGCCGGGTGCGCAACAAGTCGGTGAAGTCGTCGCTTCACACCGCGGTGCGCGGATTCAGGGCGGCCGTGGAGGCCGGCGACAAGGAGAAGGCCAACGAGCTGCTGCTGTCGACCAGCCGGCAGTTGGACAAGGCGGCCAGCAAGGGCGTCATCCACAAGAACCAGGCGGCCAACCGCAAGTCGGCATTGGCCCGCGCGTTGAACAAGCTCTGAGCTTTTCAGTCCGCCGCTAGTTCGGCGACTTTGCGCACCGCGGATTCCAGCGCGTAATCGGCGTCGGCTGCGGCACCCTTGACATCGGCGTTGAGCGCCGCGACGAGGCGCATCGCCTCGGCCACCGATGCGCGCGACCACCGCCGAGCCTGTTTCTGCGCCTTCTGCACCCGCCACGGCGGCATGCCCAACTCTGAGGCCAGCCGGTACGGATCACCCGACAGCGGGGCCACCCGCGCGATCGTGTGCACGGCCTCGGCCAACGCGTCGGCCAGCACCACCTGGGGTTCGCCGCGCATCATCGCCCACCGCAGCGCCTCGGCCGCCCCGGCGACGTCGCCGACGACCGCCTTGTCGGCGATGTCGAAGCCCTTCACCTCCGCTTTGCCGGAGTGGTAGCGGCGCACCGCCGCGGCGTCGACGGCGCCGCCGGTGTCGGCGACCAGTTGTGAGCAGGCCGCCGCCAGTTCGCGGATGTCGGAGCCGACGGCGTCGAGCACTGCGGTGACGGTGTCGTCGTCGACCTTCATTTTCAGCGCGCGGAACTCGGCTCGCACGAAGTCGGCGCGCTCGCGCGGTTTGGTGATCCTGGCGCACGGATGCACTTGTGCCCCAAGTTTTTTGATCTGGTCGACGAGGGCCTTGGCGCGACCCCCGCCGGAGTGCACGACGACGAGCATGGTGCCCGGCGGCAGGTCGGCGGCCGCGGCGGCGACGACGGCGGCCGCGTCCTTGCCCGCCTCCCCCGCCGACTCCAACACCACCACCCGCTCGTCGGCGAACAATGACGGGCTGAGCAGCTCAACGAGTTCGCTGGTGCTGACCTCGCCGGCGCGCAGCCGGTCCACGGGGACGTCGTCGGTGCCCGCGCTCCTGCGGGCGGCCCGCAGCACCGCCGCGACAGCGCGTTCGACCAGCAGTTCTTCGTCGCCGAGGACCAGGTGCAGTCGCGAAACCTCTTGGCTCACTCTCCGATCGTGTCATGCCCGGCCGACAGACCCGACACCGTCCACGCGAGCAGGCAGATCGCGACGACGCACACCGCGATCCGCACCGCGCGCCACCGCCACGCCAGCACGGCGGCGACACCGGTCACCGCGATCGTCACCACACCCGGCAGGCCGGACGGCACCGGCAGCGATGCACCGGGAACAGCCGCGGCCCACCGCGCGACACCCAGCAACCACCACAGCTCGGGCCCAGTGAACCGGATCAGCAGTTGGGCGCCGTCGGCCCAGAGCGCGCCCAGCGCTGCCGCCGCGGTGCCGACCACCGTGATCGGCGGGATAACCGGGGCCGCAGCCAGGTTCGCGGCGACGGCGACCAGGCTCAACTTGCCCGAGATCCCGGCCACCAACGGGGCGGTTACCAACTGCGCAGCCACGGCGACGGCCACCGCGTCGGCCAGCGGCTTGGGCCAGCCCTGCCCGACGAGCCATCGCGACCAGTGCGGGGCGATGACGACGAGGGCCGCCGTCGCCGACACCGAGAGCGCGAACCCGACGTCGACCGCCAACTCCGGCGACACGACCATCAGCAGCAGCACGCTGGCCGCCAACGCGGGCATGGCCTGGCGGCGGCGATGGGTCACCAACGCCAGCAACGTGATCCCACCCATGACCGCCGCACGCAGCACGCTGGCCGATGGCTGCACCACGACGACGAACGCCACCAGTACTACCGCAGCCAACATGACAGCCACGCGCGGTCCGATCAGCCCCGCGGCCAGCAGCACCGCACCGCAGACGATGGTGACGTTGGCCCCGGATACCGCGGTCAGGTGGGTCAGACCCGACGCCTTGAACTCGCCGGTCGTTCGCGCGCTCACCGCCGAGGTGTCGCCCAACACCAGCGCGGGCAGCATCGCCGCCTGATCGGCGGGCAGCACTCGCCGTGCGGCGTCGGCGAACCCGCGCCGGACCCGGTGTGCGGCCTGGTGCATCGGCGACGCCTCCCCTCGCGACATGTCGCCGCTGACCGACAGCACCGCAACGGACAGGTCGCGGCGCGTCGGCCGGCCTATGCGCGCGCGGAACCCGGCGGGTTGTCCTGCGGCCAGGTCGGCGACCGCGACCGCCGAGGCGAAAACGACTACCCGGCCGGTCATCTCGTGTCCGTTGAGCGCCACCAGCGATCCGCGGAACATCGCCCGGTTACCGCCCAGCACGCGTGGGCTTTCGCTCGGTGTCACGACGACGGCGGCGACCGTGCCGTAGCGCAGCGTGACTGGATGATCTTGCAGCTCGTCGACCCGCAGCCCGATCGCGATGGCAAACGTCGCACCGACCACAGCGACGGCGACCACGCCGGCCCGGACCGACCCCCGGTCGGCGTCGGTGTCGCTGCGGTCATGACCGAACCACCCTGCTGCTGCCGTCAGCACCACCGCGGCGATCACTGCCGCGGCCAAACCCGTGATATGCCACAGGATCCCCGCCGCGGTCACCGCCCAGCTGGTCAGCGCCGCGGGCACTAAGCGCAGATCGAGCCGAAAGACGCCGGCGTCCACTGGGCTCACACACGGACGCGGTCACGAAGCTTCTCCAGCCGCGCGGGGCCGATCCCGTCCACGTCACCGAGCTGTTCGACGCTGCTGAACGGCCCGTTGGTCTCGCGCCACGCCACGATGGCCGACGCGGTCACCGGCCCGATTCCGGGCAGCGTCTCGAGCTGTTCGACCGTCGCGGTGTTGAGGTCCACGACGGCGTCGGGCCCCGCCGTGCCGTCAGCGGGGGCTGAGGCGTCGGCCGGTGCGGCGGTGGCGTTGTCCGCCGTGATCGAGCTGCCCATCGCGGTCGGTGTCCCCGGAGCCGGCGCGATGCCGACGATGATCTGCTCACCGTCGGCCACACGCCTGGCCATGTTCAACCCGAGCAGGTCGGCGCCGTCGAGCGGTCCTCCGGCGGCCCCCAGCGCGTCGGCGATGCGCGCACCGGGATCCAGCGTGACCAGCCCGGGTTCATGCACCAACCCGACCACGCTGACGACGACGGGCTGCTCAGCCGCAGGTGGTGCACCGCTCGGTGTCGGGCTGCCTGACGAAACCATCTGCACCGGAGGAAGATTCGCCGATGTCACCGGCGGCGGCCGGTCGCGGACGATGGCGAACACCGTGACCAGAACCGCGACGATGCCCACCGCGGCCAATGCCACGGCACCGGCTCGGCCCGGGTCCGCGCGCACGGCAGCCATCCAGCCGGCGGCGCCGCCCGCCTTGGTGTCGGGAAGCCACCGCGACAGCAGCGTGTCGGGTGGGTGGCCGTCGGCAGGTGGATCGCCGTCACGCGCGTCGAACTCCGTTTCGGCGCCCAGTCGACGCTGCAGCCGTTCGGCAGGCAATTCGGTTCGCATGCGCTGAAAGGTAGGGCGCGGCCACGACCAATTCGGTCATGTGCGGTGACACGCCGTGTGGGCTGTGGATGAATTCGCGTTTGTGGATACGGTGTGGTCAACGGTCGTCCGCCGGCGCCCGCGCAACGCATCGCCACGGCACCTAGGGAGCGCAGCAATGGATCGTCGTACACCGATGATCGCCGGCATCGCGTTCGGCGTTCTGTTCGCCATAGCGCTGGTGATGGTGCCGACCATGCCGGGTATCGAAGCGCCCGGCTTCGACATCGTCTCGCATGTCAACGAACATTCGTCCGCGATGCGGGCGCACGCGCTGTTGGTGGCGTTCGGGTCGTTGGCGTTGGTGGTGGTGCTCGGCCACGCCCGTGACCGGCTGACCGGCCCGGCGGCGTACGTGTTCACGATCGGTTCAGCGCTGGTACTCGTCCAGATCCTCGTCGCGAGTTGGTTCACCGCGGGTTTCGCGCTACACCCCGGTCAACTCGGTTCGGCGACAGCGCGCACGATCGGCGACATCGTGGCGATGTCGGCGCCGATGCTCACGGTCGCCAACATCATGGTGGCGGTGCCAATACTCTGGGCGGCCAACGAAGACCGGTTTCCGCGCTGGTTGGGGATCGCGGCCGCGGTGTTCACCGTCGAGCAGTTGATTGAGACGATCACGATCATCGGCCCGCCGGGCAGCTTCATCTCACCGGGCGGGCCGATGAACGCCTACCTCGGCGGGTCGTTGTTCATCGCGTTCTTCGTCGCGCTCGGCGTCGCGTTATCCGTGGATGTGCCGTCGTCGGTGGCGTCCGGACCGTCGGGTCGGTCCGGCGATGTCGAGGGGCCCGCCGAGGAGCCATCGGAAGAGGTCGCCGACGAACCGGCGGAAGACGTGGCCGAGGAGTCGGTCGAGGAGAACGAATCGTCGTCGTAGTCGGCCATCCGCTGGCGACGGTCGAGTTGGGTTTCGTGCGCATCCGCGCGTGATGGTTGGGCCGTCGGCTGGGTGTCAGGCTCAGGTGGTGGGCTGTCGGCGTCCCGCGCATCCTCGGTGTGAACGGCGGATGCGGTGGGCGGGAACGGGTCCGCGAGCGCGGCGCGCACATTGGTGACCGCGGTGTCGGCGGCGTCGTTGACGATGCGGCCGGCGGTGGTCAGCGACCCGGCCGCGGCTGCGGTGCCCGCGGCGATCGCCGCGAACGGGTCGCCGGACCGGGCCAGCTCCTGGGCCGCGGCATCCGCCGTTTGAACGACGCCGAGCAGCAGGATTTCCCCGGCTTGGAACGCAACGGCCGCGAACACCCTGATGGCCTCCACGGCCATCACCTGCGGCAGCGTCTTCGCCCCGGTTTCGGTCGGCGCCGGCGGCGGCAACGGCTGATTCAACGCGGCGAGGATGTTGGCCCGCGCGGTGTCGAACACGCGCAAAAACTCCTCGGGCCGCAACACGGCCGACGCGACGTTGACCAACTCGACAACCGCGACCTCGAGATTGTTGAACGCCTTCGGCACCACGCGATAGACATCGTTTTCGATGACCGGCGTCAGCGCGGCGTTCGCCGCCCCGGTCACCGAAGCCGCGGCGGCACCGATCGCCCGCAACGGTGACCCGGTCGTACCGAGGGCGCCCGAAAACGTCACCGGCGCCATCACCAGAGCGACGGGCACCGTGGCCAGCCCCGCGACGACGTGGGGGCAGATGACGCTGCAGTACTGGAACTGGTTGCGGATGAACGCCAGCGGTATCGCACCCAGGGGTGGCGCGGCCGCGGCGAGCCGCACGTCGTGAATCTCGGCGCGCGGCGTCCACGTCGGTGGCGGTGGTGCGGGGACGACGCCCATCGGTGCGACGACGCCGATGGCGGTGACCGCGGCCACCAGACCTGATTGCACGCGACCACGCATCTCGACCCCCACAGGTTGTGACCGGATTTCTCAGGTCACGAATGCGGGCGCCGAAAAGTTCGATCCGCGGCCGGCTACAGCCGCACGAGCGTGAACGGGTAGGTGAACGTGCCGCCCGGTGCACCGTCACATCCCACGGCGAAGGACGACTCCAGGGTGCCGGAGCGCGTCGTCGCATCCCAGGAATAGACGTCGCGCGTCGCGATGACCGGCCCGTAATAGACGTTGCCGCACCGCAAACCGTCCGGGACGTCGACGGCCATCGTGTACCGGCCGTCCACCAGCTGGGCGGTCCCCCGGTACGGGAACGCCTTCGCGTTGGGTTGCGGTATCGCCTGGATCTGGAGGCACTCCCCGGGGCAGCGCGAGATCGCCCACAGCCAGGTGTGGAAGTCGTAGCGGCCGTCGATGCGCAGCTCGAAGTTGCCGTACGGGGTATGGGCGGCGGCCGGCGCCGGACACATCAACGCGACGAGGGTCAACGCGGCGGCGACCAGGGCGGCTTTCATGGGGTTTCTCCGGGCTTGAGTTCGGCTGCGCCTGATTCTCGTCGATGAAGTGCACCCGTACCTCGGTGTGTCCCTGCAAGCGGGACAGCACATCGGCGGGATTTCCCGCTGAGCGGGCGACGGCCGCGCCGCGCCCCGAACGCCCCGCTACGTTGAGTCCTGGCCGACCGGTCGCGGCGAGGAGGCTGTGTTGGGTATCTCCGATTGGGCGGGCTGCGCGACGGCGTTGGCGCTTGGGCTCGCCATCGCCGGGTCCGCGCCGATTGCCCACGCGTCCGAGGACTCGTGGGGTCTCAACGGCGCCTACACCGCCACGTCGAACGGCGAATGGGCCAAGACCAACGACAGGTTCCGCGAACTCGACAGCTTGCGCAGCACCTGGACGATCTCGACGGACTGCAGTTACCCGACCGAATGCACGGGCACCGTGGTCAGCGACTTCGGTTGGCGCGCACCGATCTACAAGACCGGCGGCGTCTGGTTCGTCAAGCACACCATCGAGAACTGGGTGCCGTGCCCGGACGGTACGGCGGCGCCCGGACTTCAGGTGTTTCGGTTCGTACCGGTCGTGGACGACGGCAGCATGACCGATCCCGCGTCGACGACGCTGGCCGGCGAGGACCAGACGACGGGGGTCAGCGGCGCCTGCGGGGTCAGTAAGCCGGTGTTCATCACCATGCCGTTCAAGCTGGTTAAGGTCGACGGTTGAAGTTGACCGTCACCGTCCGTGGGTGAAGAGGTCCTGCCAGGGTCGTGGACCTGCCGGCGTGACGAGATCCGTTTGGCGGAAGACTTTCCCGTCCGGCGTGGCGTACTGGCCGGTCTGCGGATCGTAGATCGCGGCCGCAACCGAGGGCCCGGTGGGCGGCACTGCCGCAGGCGCCGTCTCCGGCGGCGGCGGCGTCCCCTCGACCGGCGCGTGAATGCGATCTCCGAAGTCCACCCGGTCATCGGGTGCGATTCCCTGAGCGATCAGGTTCGGATCGATCGGATACGGGCCGAGTGCGTGCTGGCGCATCGCCAGCGGTTCGTAGGGCTTGTCGCTTTCACAGATCTCGACCGTGGGTGCGCGCTTACCCGGCTTCCCCATGCACGGGTAGTTCCGTGCGCCGCGCACGCCGATCGGTGAGTCCTGCGGCAGCTTGCAGTACAACCCGTCGGGGGTGTCGACGATCGAGGTGTCCGCGGGTGAGCGCCACATGTTCGGCGGAAGGAACCCGACGGTGCAGGCAGGTGGATCGTTCATCGCCATCGTGAAGTCGCCCAACGACATTCCGGTCGGGTTGTTTCGCGAGACGCCGACGGTCTGGGTGGCCGCGACATAGGGCGGAAACAGCACGAGCAGTTGTTCCAGGGACGCGTGATAGGTCACGCCGATCTTGCCGATCGTGGTCAGGTTGGCCAGCAGCACCGGCAGCGTCGCCTTGACGTCGTTGAGCAACCGCGAGGCTTCGTCGGCCGCGCCCGGACCGGCGTCCAGCAACGTGCGCATCTGCGGGTCGTTGGCGGCGAGCTGTTCGGTGACTCCTGCCACGCTGCGCGCCCAGGTCCGGATGCTGTCGGCAGACTGCGCCTGACCATCGAGCAACGGGCGGCTGTCGTCGATGAGCGACCGGGTCTGGTCCGCGACGGCATCGGCGTCGCCGACGATCGTCGCCGCCGAATCCACCAGCGACCCGATCTCGTAATCGGCCCCGTCGAGGCCTTGAAACGATTCCTCGAGCAGCGCGTGGATCTTGTCTTTGGGCACACTGTCCACCAACGCGCTGACCTGATCGAGCATGGGTCCGACGGCTTGCGGAACTGACGTGTCGGCTTTCGAGATGACCGATCCGTCCTGAAGGTACGGGCCGTCGGCGTTGGGGGGCATCAGGTCGACGTACTGTTCGCCGACGGCCGAGACGCTGCGCACGGCGGCGTGGGAGCTGGCCGGGATTTTCGGCGATGTGGCCAGCGACAGGGTCGCCACAGCACCGTCGCGGGTGGGGCGCACCTCCATCACCTTGCCGACCTGCACCCCGCGGTAGGTGACGTTGGCGAACCGGTAAAGGCCGCCGGTGCCGGTCAATTCCAACTTCACCGTGATACGCCCGATGCCCAACAGCGTCGGCACCTGCATATAGGTGAACAGCATCACCGAGACGGCGATGACCGAGGCAATCGTGAAGACGATCAACTGATTTCGAACGAAGCGGGACAGCATCAGCGACCGCCCTCAGCCATTGCGTCGGCCGGTGCATCGATCAGGGGCGGCAGGTCGGCGACTTCGGGAGGTGTCGGGGTGATCGGCGCCTTGAGCGGGTCGTAGGTGTAGGACAGATACCACGGATCCCCCGGCGCGGGCACCATCGGCGCGCCCTCCTGTCCCCAGCGGGTCCCGAGGAACAATCCCCTCTTGAGCCGCGGGATGGTGAAGTCGAAGACGATGAACTGGTTCATGTAGTCGCCGCGGATCGCGCGGTCGATGAAGCTCTGCGTGTAAGGGAAGGTCGGCGCGTACGCCAGCACCGTGCCGAGGTCGGGTCCGACATCGGCCAACGCCTGCAAGGTCGGCTCGAGGTTTTCGAGGTTGCGCACCAGGTCGGCTTGGGAGTCGTTGATCAACCCGGTGGCGGTGTCGCTGAAGCGCCGGAGTTTGTCCAGCGCTTCGGTGATGCGCGGGCGTTCCCGGACCAGCACGTCCAGTGCCGGCGGAATCCGCTGGAGCGCAGCGCTGATCACGTCGCGCTTACCGGCGAACGTGGTTGCCAGCCGGTCCATCGCGGCGATGGACGCATTGACGTCGTCCCGTTGCGTGTCGAGCATGCCGACGAAGTCGTTCAACCGTGTCAGCAGGCTCCTGATATTTGTCTCGCGCCCGTTCAGCGCGGCGTTGAACTCCCTGACGATGTCGCCCACCTGCCCCAGCCCCCCGCCGTTGATGACGACGGCCAGGGACGCCAGGGTTTGTTCGGTGGACGGATACGTCGAGGAGTTTTCCAGGCCGATGGTCGCTCCCGGTTGCAGTCTGCCGCTGACGGGTTGGCCCACCGGGGGGTCTAGGGCCAGGTGCATGGAGCCGAGCAGGCTCGTCTGCCCGACGGTGGCCACCGCGTTGGCCGGTATGACCACATCGGGTCTCACCGAGATCTCGACGTCGGCGTGCCAGTTGTTCACGCGCATCCGTCCGACGCTGCCGACCACGACGTCATCGACCAGGACCGGCGAATTCGATTCCAGCGAGCCGACGTTGGCGATGATGACCCGGTAGGTCGACGCGTCGGGTCCGCGTCCGACGGTGCCGGGCAGTGCGAGAGAGTTCAGTCCCTGGAAGGCGCATCCGGTGGCCGCGAGGACGACGCCGGTGGCGAGCACGGCCAGGCGGCGCAGCGAGGTACCGATGGTCATGATGGGGGCTCCTGCGCGGTTGGCTGCGCTTCGGCGGGAAGCAACATGTCCGAAAGGGTTGTGGGCGCGGGAACCCCGGGTGGAATCGGCGCACCGGGGAACAGCGCGGGTTGGGGGTGTGCGGGTAATCCGTTGGGGGCATATGCTCCCGGCGGTCGGGGCGGTGCCGGGCCCCAACCCGCCGGTGGCGCGACGTCGCCGATGCCGGTGTAGGCCGACACCGCGGGCGCCGGTTCCGGTTGTGACGGGCGGCCACCTGTGCCGCCGGGCGCCAGCGCGGGGTCGGAGTAGATCAGGTTGCCCGGGCTCGGCGATTTCTGCAGGTATGCGTTGAACGGCATCGGCAGGTAGTTGAAGTTGAGCAGCCGCAGCGCGGGTCCCAGATACTCCGAGCAGAGCCTGGATGACTCTGCCGCGGTGGCGTTTTCGACGGCTCCGATCGCTGCGCAGACCAGCTGTGCGGGGTTGGCGAAGTTCGACATCGCAAAGCTACCGATCATCGTGCCGGTGTCGGGGTTGTAGATGTTGTAGCCGTTGGCGATGGCGTTCGGCGCGGCGTGCAACACGTTTTCCAACGCCAGCCGGTTGTCGGCGAGGTTCTGCGTCACGCCGGCCAACCGGGATATCTGCTCGGCGGTCTGGTCCCTGCTGCCTGCCACGAACCGCTGCACCTCGACGACGGCCTCCGACAGGTAGGTCAGCGCAGCGTCGAGGTCGGACCTGCTGGCATCCACCACGCTGCTCACGGTGGCCAACCGGTCCTGGAACTGCACGATCTGGATGTTGCTGTCGCGCAGGGCCGCAACGAAGGTCTGCAGGTTCTTGATGACGTCGACGATGTCTGTGCTGCCGTCCGCGAGGATGCGCCCGACCTGTGAGAGCTGGGTGATGGTCTCGCGCAACTTGACCCCGTTGCCCTGCATCGCGTTGGCGGTGCTGTCGATGAAACGTCCGATCGAGGTGGTGGAGATGTCGCTGGAGGGCCCCAACTCCGTTGCCAACCGCGTCAGTTGCGTCTTGACCTCGTCCCACTCGACCGGCACCGCGGTGCGGTCGACGCCGATCACCGCGTCGTCGGGCATCGTCGGTCCGCTGGTCTCGTAGGCGGGTGTGAGCTGCACGTAGCGTGCGGAGACCAGGTTTTGGGCGACGATGATCGCTTTGGCGTCGGCGGGCACGGGCACGCCACGGTCGACGGCGAGCGTGATCCGTGCCTCGGCACCTACCGGTTCGATGGATTTGATGGTGCCCACTTTGAGTCCGGACACCCGCACCTCGTCACCGGGGTAGATCGCGGTGGCCGAGGTGAAGTAGGCCGTGATGGTCTTCGCGCCGAAGAAGTTCTGGTACACCAGCACCGCCGACCCCCCGATGAGCAGTCCCGCCAGCGCAACGGACAGTGCGGCCCTCGCCCGCGTACGGCCGTTCATCGGGACCCTCCGGGGATTCCGTTGTACGGGAACGGGAATTCGGCGCGCGGCCCGGCGTTGTCCGGGGGCTGTCCGGCGTCGACGCCGCGCCGGAAGCCCCAGAGGTAGTCGAGGAACGGCTGCAGCGCGGGCCCGGGCAGCAGGTTGCCGACGAATGCGTTGTAGTAGAACCCGTTGTTGACCGCCTCACCCTGGGTCACCTGGTACTTGGCCAGACCGCTGAGCGCGGTGGCGATGTTGTCGCGGTTGCGCTCGAGCATGTCGTACACCATGTTCAACTTCTGCAGGGTCGGGGCGAGCTCGGCTTCGTTGTCATGCACCAGGCCGGTCAGTTGCTGTGCGACGGCCGAGGTTTGGGCGAGCAGGTTCACGATCGCGTGGCGGCGCCGCTCGAGCACGCCCATGAAGTCGTTGGCGTTGAGGATGAGCGTGTTGAGTTGTTGACTGCGTTCGGAGAGGACTCCGGTGACGTCGGCAGCGCTGTCGAGCAGGTTGCCCAGTGACTCGTCGCGTCCGTTCAGTGACTGCGACAGCTGGCTCAGCCCGTCGAACATGGGTCCCAGTTGCGGCGCGATTCGCTCGATGGTTTCCGACAGCGTGTCCAGCGACTGGTTCAGCGCGGCGGTGTCGGTGCTCGCGGTGTTCGACGTGAACTCGCTGACGGCCTCGGTCAACGAGTACGGCGAAGAGGTGTGCGATAGCGGGATCACTTCGGACGGGCCCAGTTTGACGTCGCCGTCCGGCTCCAACGTCATCATGCGCTCGCCGAGCAACGTTCCGGTGCGGATGTGGGCCGTGGTCTGGGAGCCGAGCCGCACGCTGCTGTCGACGGTGAAGGTCACCAACGCCTTGCCCTTGTCCAGAGTGACCTGGGAAACCGAACCGACCTTCATGCCGGACACCTTCACGTCGTTTCCTGCCGTCAGCCCGCCGGCCTCGGCGAACAGCGCTTGGTACTTCACCGAAGTCGCCATCGCCAACAGCCGCTCGGACTGCAGCCCGACCACGCACACGAGCACGATGAGGATCGCACCGATGAACCCGGTGCGGATGAACGAGGATTGCCGGTATTTCAGCATCAGGGCTCCCCGCACCGGGCAGTGTTCTGAATGACCCAGGGGAAGTGCGCGGTGCGCCCCTGCAGATCGGTGACGCGCACGGAGATTCCGCAGAGGTACTGGTTCAGGAAGCTTCCGTAGGCGCCCAGACGCACCACCTTCTTGTAGTTCTCGGGAAGCTTCTGCAGTGAGATATCCAGCATCGGCTCACCGTCCTCCAGCAACGGCGCCACCCGGTTGAGTTGGTCGATGCTGCCCGCCAGCGGCTGGCGTGCGTTGTCGAGCAGGTCGGCCAGCGATGCGGTGCCGTTGTCGAGCGCGGTGATCGCCTCGCCGATGGGGTCTCGGTCGGCGGCCAAGCCGGTGATCAACTGTTCGAGTTGGTCGACGGCGTCGGAGAACTTGTCGCCGTCCTTGGCCACGGTGGTCATCACCGCGTCGAGGTTGTCGATCAGTTGCCGCACCGTCTGGCCGTTGTCGGCGATCGCGTTGGTGAATGACGCGGTCTTGGTGAACAGCGACTCCACATCGCTGCTCTGGCCCTGCAGGATCTGGATCAGCGAGTTGGTCAGCGCGTTGACGTCCTGGGCGTCCAATCCGCGGATGACCGGTTTGAGGCCGCCGAGCAGCAGGTCGAGGTCCAACGCCGATTCGGTGCGCTCACTGGGGATTTGGGTACCGGCGGACTGAATCTCGGTTGAGCCGGGGCCGTCGAGCAGTTCGAGATAGCGGTCCCCCACCAGGTTGAGGTAGCGCACCGCCGCCCGGGTGCCGGTGGTCAGCACGATGTCGGGGTCTGCATTGAATCGGACCACGACGTTGTTGTCGGGTTGCAACGCGATGTCGGTTACCGTGCCGACCCGGATCCCCGAAACCCGCACCGAATCCCCGGGTTCCAGGCTCGACACGTCGGCGAACACCGCGGAGTAGGCGTGTGCCGACCCGGAGCGATATTCGCCGAAGACCGCGAACAGCGCGGCGGTCATCAGGGCCATGACGCCGCCGAAGGCGCCGAACTTGACCGCGGTTGCCAACAGCCTCATCCCGGCTGTCCAATCTGTGCGGTGTTGCGCGGCGGCCCGTCGATCGGACCGAACAACGCCTGCTTGAGCGCGTCCGAGTTGAGCAGGATGCCCTGGTTACCGTATTGCGCACGGTTGGCGCCCATATCGGAAACGACATACGGTGCGCGCGTTGCGTAACCGATGTCCGGCAACTGACCGCATTGCGGCCCACCGGTGGCCGCGACCTTGGGCAGGTTACCGGGGTAGCGGTAGCGTTCGGAACCCAGCACGAACGAGTCCAGCAGCAGCACACCGGGAACCGGTGGCGGCGGCGCAGTGGCCAACGGCACCATGCCGGCCAGCGCGCAGTTGAGCGCCGTGTGGTACTCGTTGGTCAAGTCGGTCGTGGGCGCCAGCAGGTGCACGACGTCGGTGATCGCCTGCCGGTTGGTGCCGACCACGTCGTTGCCGGTCTCGGCCAGCCCAATCGTGCTGAGCAGCAAGGCGTCCAGATCGCTTTGCTTGTCGACGATGGTGTCGCTCATCGCGGTGGCACTGTCGACGATCGTCAGAAGGTGCGGCGCCGCATCGGCGTACGCGTCGAGCACCTGGGGTGCGACCGCGATGTCGTGGGCGAGGTTGTCCAGACTGGGATTGATCTTGGCCAGCAGCGCGTCCAGATCCGTGAACGTCTGGCCGAACTTCTGCCCGCGCCCGTCGAGTCCAGCGGCGAGCGCCCGCAGGGTTTCGTTGAGCTTGGTCGGTTCGATCTTGTTCAGCACCGTGACGAGTTGTTCGAAGATCGTGTTGATTTCGACCGTGACATGCTGTGAGTCGAGCACCTGACCGGACCGCAACGGCTGCGGTGACGGATTGTCCGGCGGGACCAGCGCGACGTACTTCGCGCCGAAGACGGTGGACGAGGTGATATCCACCCGTACGTCGGCTGGGATCAGTTCCAGCGCAGAGGGTTCCAACGCCAGGCGAATGGCGGCCTTCCCGTCGGGCAACGCGTCGATCGCGGCCACCGTGCCGATTTGCGCTCCGTTGAGTTTGACCCGA